>JBEKKG010000797.1:0-3933 GCA_050010835.1 Planctomycetota bacterium | reverse complement strand
GCGTCATGACGGCCTGCCCGGCAACGAAACCAAGACGATCGTGGAAGCCGCCGCGCAGCCCGGCGAGGATTTCTTCTACGTGGTCTATCCCCACAAGGATGGCGTGGCGGTGCCGCCGTTCGAGCGCCCCGGCGGCGGTTGCCTCAAGATCGTTACGAGCTCCGCCGTGGATTATGTCTTCGCCAACGACGTGCCGGTGAAGTTCGAAAAGGACGGCGTGTTGTTCGAAGGCAAGGCCGGCGCAGTCCGCGTATATAAGGACAAGGTGGCGCTGAGCCTGCTCGCCGGTTCAGGACGGATTGGCTACAGAGGCGCGGTCTTCGCGGGCCACGGCCCCTTCCAGCGGACGCTGGCTCTGGCCGGGCTGAAACCGGGCACCACGCCGGTTAACGACACCTACGAGAAGAAATGGCAAACGGTGGATATCGGCGGCATCAGTGTGGAAGCGGAAGGCCCGTTTGAAGCGAAACTCGAGGGCCAGAGCGTCCGCATCCGCACGACAGGCCGGGCGCGAGTGCTGCGGATGACGCGGCCCGACTGGATGCTGCGCCCGCAGCTTTGGGTTGACGGCGTGGAATACATGGCCTGCTGGACGGACTATCCCGGCAGCAAGTGGGGACGGCTGGAGCGCACGAACCTGGTCAGCCTCGCGGTGCCGGAAGGCGCGCACGAACTGCTCATCAAGAACATGGTCTTCCCGCCGGTGTGGGAGCGGCCGTTCAAGCCGGCCATAGAGAGCGCGCTGGTGAAGTAGAAGAATGGGAAGTATGGGAAGAAGCAGAGCTCTGCGGGTCTACCGCCGCCACGTGCCTTTGAAGCCGGCGAGGTACTCTGCGGTCTTCTGCTTCGCCTGCACGGACCATTGGTCTTTGGGGTCGTCCTTGAGCAGCAGGGCGGGGTCGCGGAGCAGAGCGTTCCAGAGCCAGTCAAAGAACTCGCGGGCGCGCATGAGCTGGCAATCCGCTTTGCAGACTCTGCCGCGGCGGCCAAGGCCTGTGGTATTCCAGGCGCGCTCGGTCTTCGAGCCTCTGGAGTAGAAATCGCGCGGGCCGGCCGGCGACTGCGTGACGTGCACTTCGCGCGTGGCGCCGTGGTCCTCGACCAGTGCGACACAAGTCGCCATGTAGGGCAGGCGCATCCAGTCCTCAACCGCGTGGACCGCAGTCTGAGTGGGCATGCCCGTCCCCAGCCAGAGGATCTTGCCGTCCCAGTCGGCGAGTTTTCCCCAGGGGCCGTTGCGGTCCAGAGTGCTCGCCCCCTCGCGCCAGGAATGGCCGGCGCAGAATTCCCTGGCGCGGCGCCCCAGGGCCGCAAGCGAATGCGTGGGGTGCTCGCTGCGCACGGCGTCTGGGCGCGGCCAGATGTAATTGGTGAAACTCCCCACGCGGCTGCGCGACCTGGCGGGATTCCAAACGTCGCCGGCGGGGCCGTCCTCGGCATTCTTGAAAGTCTTGGTGAACGTGGGCACCGCTACGATCCCCTCGGGACCGACTGCCTCCAGCAGCGCCTCCAGCAGCCAGGCCATGCCCGTGTCCGGGGCTTTGAGCAGGTCGCGGGCGGAGCCGAGCGTATTGGCGGCGGAGTGAATCAGGAGCACATCATTGGACTCAACCCCCAGTTTGCGCAAGTCGCTGAGCAAACCGTCTTTGCTGAATGGCGTAAGAGCATCAGGCATGATGTCGCCCATTCCTCGCACAGCGGCTTTTGGGTTCCCCCTCCCCTTGCGGGAGGGGGCAGGGGAAGGGCGTGTTACGAACGAATCAAGGTTGCCTGTCAGCCTCTTTCAGAAGCCGTCTTATTGCTCGAGATGCAGGTCTCCGAGCTTGCCTTGTTCCTTGTACAGCGCGATCAATGCCTCGTTCACGCGCGTCCTGATCGGCCTGTTGTCTCTGTATTGTTTGAGCGCCGCGCGCAAGAACTCCTCGGCCTTGTCGTAGTCCTTGCGCTGCCGGCACGACTCCGCTGCGGCAATCATGCACGCGGTCACGTCCTCGGGGGTCTGCGAGATGCTGGCCGCCTTGACGAACGCCTCTTCCGCTTTGAGCGGCATGGCCGCACTGGCGTAAAAGCCTGCCAGGCCGACCTGTTCGAGCGCCGTTTGCGCTTTCGGGACCAGCTCCTTCTCCACCTTCTTCACGGCCTCGTCCTTCTTCCCGGCGTACACCATCATTATGGCGCAGCGCACTTCCACGTCCCAGGACGCCGCTTTGGGCACGTCGGGGATCAGCGCCTGATAGACCTTGAGGGCCTTCTCGTAGGCCTTCTGCCGCTCGTAGAGTCCGGCCAGGCGCAAGCGCGCATCGGTGTCCTTGGAGCCCGCGCACACTTCGGACAGTTTCTCTGTGTAAGTCTCGGCCTTTTTCAGGTCCGGCGTGATGTCCGTGAAGATCACCGCCAGCCGCTCCAGCACGTCCGCGTCCTTGGGATCCTTGGCCACTGCCGCATCCAGGTCCTTGGTAGAGGCGTCCAGTTGCTCGCGGTGTGCTCTCCAGAATTCCACCAGCCGTTTCCAGCCCTCCTGGCGCACGCCTTGGGTGACTTTACTGCCGGTGAGGGTCATCAGCGCTGCCTCGGCCTTGGGCAGCTCTTTGAGCTTCTCGTAAGACTGCGAGATAAGCACTGCGACGACCACCTGGTCGTCAGGCTGCGTGAGCAAGCTCTGGATGGACTCGAACTCCTTGATCGCATCCTGCCATTTCTCCTCCTTTTGCAGAATCATGCCGAGCACCAAGTGGGCTTTCAGCACGCTGGTGTTCTTGGGGTCGGCGCCCAGCTTGAAGATCTGCTGCAGGGCGTCCTTACCGGCCGTGTTCTCGCCGTACCTCCGGTGCACGTCCGCCAAATCCAGGTGGTAGTTGATCTGCAGTTGCAGCTTTTGAGCCAAGTCTTCGGCCTTGGTCTCCGGTTCCCCTGCGCGCACCCCTGGCGCAGCCAGCACGGCCAAGGCGAGTGCGTACCTTAGCAAAGTCCTTGTTGAGCTTCCCATGTGTCCCCTTTCGTGAATCTGCGAAGAGTTCGCCCCTCAGGAAGAAACAGGCGAGGCAGGCTAATGGCCCTTCACCCACTTTGCCAGCGAATTTCCCGCATTCCCGCATTCCAGAGGCGCTGCAACTGCTTTGACTGTCAACGAATTCGTGGTAGTCTCGCTTGCGCTGTGGCGGGGTGGCTGCATGTGCAGGCTGTCTCGAACAGAAGGTGGCAAAAGGAGGGGCAACAATGCGATACTTATTGGCCGTGGTGGTGTTGTTCTCCGGAATAACTTTGAGCCAGGCATTTGCGGCTGACGAGTTGGAACCGGGGTTGAAGGCGGAGTTCTTCGACATGGGCGATGCCCTGGAGGATTTCCCCGATGTCAAAGACAAGAAACCGGCGGTGACGCGCGTGGACAAAACGATCAATGTGGAGTCCACGGAAGACAAGTGGCCCGGCACCAATCTCGAACATCATTTCTACATCCGTTGGACCGGCGTGATCAAGATTGAGAAGGACGGCAAGTACAAGTTCTACACCCAATCAGACGACGGCTCGCGCCTCTACATTGACAACAAGCAGGTTGTGGACAACGGCGGCCTGCACGGCATGGACGAAAAAGACGGCGAGGCGGAACTGAAAGCCGGCAACCACGACATCAAGGTTGATTTCTTCGAGAACGAGGGCGGCCACGGCTGCATCGTGTCTTGGGAGCCTGCGGGCGGCGCCAAGGAAGTCATCCCGGAGAAAGTGCTCTTCCACAAGAAATAGCCCGCATTTTTCTGCACTCATTCAACGCAGAGTGCGCAGAGGAAAGGCCTGAACTGGTGAGCAGGTGAAGAGGTGAACAGGTGACGGGATGACAGTGTTCACCCGTTCACCTCTTCACCTCCTCTGTGTCCTCTGCGTTGAGAAATCCGGGAAAGCCCTGCCCATGCACAATGCACAGTATGCCGCGTTTTT
>JBEKKG010000796.1:0-3933 GCA_050010835.1 Planctomycetota bacterium | reverse complement strand
ATGAAGGTGACGTCCTCGGCTGTCAGCGCGTCCGCCGGCGTCACGGTCCGCCGCAGAAAAGGATCAGTGGCATCCTTCTCGACGTAGTCCACCAGTTGCGAGAGCATGGAGGGCACGAGGTTGATGCAGCAGTGCACGCCCGGAAACTCGCTCAGCAGCCGCGCCATGCCGTAGTAGTCTTTCACGCCGTGCAGGCGTACCCACGGGAGGGCCAATTCGCCGGAGACTAGGTCCTTATAGTAAGGCTGGTGCTGATGCCACAGGATTGCCAGTGGGACAGGCATAAGCTCGGTTCCTGTTTAGAGACGCCCCACCGACGACGAACTGATGCCTACCGCGCCAGGCCGGTAGTCCTCGCCCGGTGGCGCCAGCCACTGGTCAAGCGCGAAGGAGAGAAGCTGCAGCACGATCACACTGATGAAAATACCTTCCGCCAGAGGCGTGAAGATGCGCAAGACTGTCTCCAGCAGGCCCAAGGCCACCCCGCCGTAGATGCGGCCCACGAACGAACGGGGCGCGGTCGTGGGGTCGGCCGCGAGGTAGAAGAGGCCCAGGATGGTGCTGCCCGTGAGCAGGTGAATGGGGATGTTCCCCGGGACCACATACGCGGCGCTCAGCCAAGCCAGGAAGTGCAGCGCGGTGAACATCGTCGCCAGCGCAAAGGCCGGCACCACCGGCGAGGCCGCCCCGGTGAAGATCAGCAAGAGTATCCCAAACCCCAAGGCGAGGGCACTGGAGCCGCCAATAGTGGCTGGCACGCCGCCCAGCACCAGGGCCACCCAATCGGAGCCTTCCTCTGTCTTATTGGGGTTGCCGAGGGCCGGAGCAAGTTTCGCCCCGCTGCTGATGTCCACGCCCGGGTTGGCCTTGACGAGATCCAGGGGCCGCGGCCCATGCCGCGCCTCAGCCGGGAGCTGCTCGTACATTGGGGTCTGGCCTGCGAAGACCGCATCGCGGTATTGGGCCCGTGTCACCGACATGCGCACATCGCCGCCGAAGAAGTCGCGCAGCAGCTTGCGCACAGCCGCCGGCAATTTTGCACCTGAGGTGGGCTCAATCCCGCGCGCCAGAACGGGCCAGCGCGGCTGGCCGCCATGCTCCGGCCACATGGGATTGCCCCCGGGCCACACCAGACCGGCCAGGTGCAGCAGGAGGAGCCCGACTGCCGCCGGCTGGAGCAGCGGCATGTTGTCCACGGACAGGTAATGTTTGCCGATCAGAATGCCCGCGCCGGCGCCCAGCACCGGCACCTGCCAAGGCACGTTGGGCGGCAGCAGCAGTCCCAGCAGCAAGCCGGTCAGCAACCAGGTGCCGTCGCGGGCGGCCACTGTGCCGCCGGGCGCGCGGAACAAGGCGCCCAGTAAAGCCCTGAGCGCATCGCCAAAACCAGTCCAGACGCCGAGGACAGGAGTTTCTCTGAAGAACCACCGGCTGCAGAGCAGATCCGTCAGGAAGGCCGTGGCCAGGGCCAACAAGAGCACCGTGCCGGCCCACCAGCCGAAAACAAAAATGCCCACCATCACCGCGGGCAGCAGCGAGACCGTGGCCGTGTAGCGGCGCGAAGCCAAGGTCTGCGCGTCGGGTTTCACCGAGGCGCGCCAGAGCAGATAACTGTGCAGTTGGGTCGGATACATCTAACGCACGGTTCCTGGTTCGTGGTCCCTGGTTTCCGGTCCACAGCCTCCGGCCACCAGAACCAGAAACTAGAAACCGGGAACTGTGGCTATCGTACCAGATTCAATATTCCTTGCTCGATCTTTTTCAAGCCCGCGGAGTTGGGATGGTTGCCGTAAACCCCCTCCACAGCCGAGTTGGTGCGCCAAAGCTTCTCGTCGAGGCAGTCGGCAGGGTCAACCACCGTGGCCCCATAGGCCCGCGCGGCCTCCCGGACCTCATGCCATAGTGCTTCGCAGGATTTCTCCGGAGTGCCGTACTGGAACGGCGGGACCAGCAGCACTTTCTTCAGCGCGGGATGGGCCACGTGCGCCAGCAATGCGGCGATTGTGGCGCGGTAAACGCACGGGTCCGTGGCCACATCGAAGTCCTCGGGAGGCAGGCAGACCAGCACCTGCGCCAAGGGCGCAGCGTCCTGGTCTTTTGCCGCCCGCTCGGCCAGCAGGTTATTCAGGATCTCGCTCACGGCGCACAGCACCGGCGGCGCGCCATTGGGCGGGTACGGCCCCAGCAGGACGGTCTCCGGCGCCCCGGCGCTCTTGAGGCCCCAGCGGCCAGGGATGAAGGCCATTGCTTTCCCGGCCAGGCGCACAATGGGCGCCGAGTCCAAAAGCCACTTCACCGGCGCGAAGGCGCGATCTTCCTTCCGCACGCGTCTCTCGACCACGGGGACCAGCACCTCTTTCGTTTCCGCGTCCACCAGCCGGCCCGCGCGGATTTCCGTCACGGGCCAGGGGTCTTCATCGCGCACCAGGCGCACGGCGACCGCAGCGACCTCGCTTGGGGCCTGGGCCTCTGGCCCATGTGCGTGCAGCACGAACTTCACCCTGGCCACGCCCACGGAATCCTGCGACGCTTGCGCTTGGCCGAAGCCCGAAGGCGGCGCCGCCAGCGTTTGAACCTGTTCGTGGACCACCTTGCCCGCCGCGTCGCAGGCCGTCGTGGTCAAGTCGAGCCTGGCCTCGGCGCCCGTGGTGTTCTCGATGCGGAAAGAGCCCACCACGTTATCGCGCTCGTAGATGGCCACGGGAAGATAATCGGTGATCAGGTAAAGCGGCTTGGCATGTGGGGGCGGAGCTTCGTCAGCCGCGGATGAGGAGGGGGGGTAATCGCCGGCAAAGAGCGGGCCGGCGGCAAGCGAGGCTAGAAGGATAAAGCAAGACCTTAGGTCTCTAAATGTATGCAAGTTCGCCCGCCTGTAGCCTCTGCCGTCCATCCGTAGACATCGCGCCGCCACCCCTTCATCTTAACGACAGGCAGAAAAGGCGGTCACAACATTTTCAGGCTTTTTTTCCGCTCGGCGCTGCTGCAGCCTCTCTCTGAGCCAGGACAGTCCTCAATGGCTGAGAACCAAGGGGTGGGGCATTGACATGGGCTTCTGCGGCTTGGTTAAGCTCCTTGGGATGTTCCTCCTGTTTCTGCGATGTCTTGTCGAGGGACTCCTTCAGCCGTTGGCGGCGGTCTTCATACTTTTGGCGCCTCTTCTTCACCTCTGCAATTAGTTCCTTCGGCTTGTCTTTAAGGTGCAACAAGCCAAGATGGTAAAGCCGTTCATCTCCCATAGATGTCTATTTCCTTTAGTTCCTCGAGGCCCTTTTCTGCATCATCCAACAGTTCGCTTGCGTTGCGGTGAACGGCAGGATCGTACTGAACGACCTCAAATCTAAGCCCGGTACCCGCCGGCATGCCTGATTTCGTGTGCGGCAGTGAATCAAGCCCCCTTTCCTTCAAGTATGGTAGCACACGGGCCGTAGCGTTGTCAACAGCCAAGACGACACGGTCCTTTGGCGCTCCTACGGTTGTAAGTCCGAATTCGTCTCCTCCCTTTCTCAGGAAGACCACGTCTGCATCGAGAGCCTCGAACACCTGGCGATAGATCCCGACCAGATAGGCCATGACTTTGTCCGCCCCACTCTGAGCCAATTTCCTGTTAAGACCACTGAGGTTCGCCAAGTCCCCTTCGGCATAGACCACTGGCACCTCGGGCCTCCACCGTTGCACGGCCAGTTCGACCACGCGCGGATTGTACTCTTTGCCCTTGTCGTAAATCAAACCCGTTACGTTGTCTCGCCACAGAGCATCGCCGGACTTGAGGCGCTTGCGCATGAGCGCCATCTGCTCCCGGTTGAGTTCTTCCTGTAGCGTCATGTTGGGTTCAGGCCTTCTTCACCGCCGGCGCCGCCGCCGGCGCAACCTCTTCCTGTATGACCCGCACGCCCAAGTCCCGCAACTGCTGCTCCGCGATCGTGCTGGGCGCGC
>JBEKKG010000795.1:0-3933 GCA_050010835.1 Planctomycetota bacterium | reverse complement strand
TCCGGTGGTGCAATCGAAAATCGAAAATCCAAAATCGTCTGCGTTGGATGAAAGGTGAGAAATGCAGGTTGAAACCAAGACCGTTGCTGTGGCCGCTCTTGAAGAATTCTGCCAGGCGGCGCTGCGCACCTGCGGCCTGAGCGAAGAGCACGCGCGCTTGACGACTGAGGTGCTGGTGACAACCGACACCTTCGGCGTCTTCACCCACGGGACCAAGAGCCTCCGGGGCTACGTGCGGCGGCTGCGGGCTGGAGGTCTCAAGGCGCAGGCGGCGCCTGGCGTGGTGCGGGAAGGTCCGGCCTGGGCGGTCGTGGACGGCCAGTCCGCAATCGGCATGGTCACGTCGGTCTTTGCCATGAATACGGCGATCCGCAAGGCCGGGAGCGCCGGCCTCGCGTACGTGGGTGTGCGGAACAGTTGCCATTTCGGAGCGGCCGGCTACTACGCCCTCCTGGCGGCCCGCGCCGGCATGATCGGCCTGGCGATGGCAAACGATACGCCCAGCATGGCGGTGCCGGGTTCCAAGCAGGCGGTCTTCGGCACGAATCCGTTTGCCTACGCCGTCCCGGCCGGCGAGGAGGATCCGATCTTCATGGACATTGCCTCCAGCGCCGTGGCCGGCGGGAAGGTGCGGATCGCTCAGATGCTCAATCAGAAACTGCCGGACACGTGGCTGGTGGACGCGGAGGGCGTGCCCACGAGTGACCCTTTTGTCTATCCCTACAAAGGTGCGCTGATGCCGTTCGCGGGCCACAAAGGGTACGGCTTTGCGCTCCTGATCGAGACGCTCTCTGGGATGTTGACGGCTGGCGCGGCCATGGCCCAGATTCGCGGCTGGATAGACTCGGATCCCTCCCTGCCCACCGGGCACTGCGCGGCGTTCCTGGCCTTAGACGTCGGCGCCATCACGCCGCTCGCCGAGTTCAAGAGCCGCATTGACTCGCTGGTCCGCGACATCCGCTCCCGCCCCAGGGCCAAGGGTGCCGAACGCATCTATCTTCCGGGCGAGATGGAATGGGAGAAACGCCGTCAGGCGCTGGCCCAAGGCATCGCCATGCCGCAGGACGTACTGGACAGCCTCCACGCGCTGGCACAGGATCTGGGGATGAAGGCCGCGTGGTGAGGGGCGGGATTGTAGGACAAGCTTTCCAGCTTGTCCGGGCAAACTGGAAAGCTTGCCCTACATCGGACTTGCCCGCGCGTGTGTTCTGTCACAGGGGGAAAACCGATGCTAAGCAAACAGCAGGTGATCGAGCGGATGTGCGCCTCGGGCATCCTGCCCGTCTTCAGGACCAGCGACGTGAGACACCTCCTGGCTGCCAGCCAAGCTTACCACAACGCCGGCATCGGGTGCGTCGAGTACACGCTGACCATGCCCCATGCTCTGGACCTGCTGAAGGAGGCCGCCGCCAGCCTGCCTGCCGAGCTGCTGGTGGGCGCGGGGACGGTCCTGGACGGCCGAGGCGTCTCCCTGGCCGTGGCCGCCGGAGCGGATTTCATCGCCAGCCCCGGCCTCAGCGCGGAGATGATCAAGGCCTGCCGGAGCCACGGGGTCGTCAGCATTGCCGGCGCGATTACGCCCAGCGAAGTCATGGAGGCTTTGCGCCTGGGCGCCGATGTGATCAAGGTGTTCCCGGCGGTCTGCGTCGGGCCGGCGTTCTTTGCCGAAATCCTGGGGCCATTCCCGAATTTGCATCTGATGGCCGCCGGCGGCATGACGCTGGCAAACGTCCAGGACTACGTCGCCGCCGGCGCGGAGGTCGTGACACTGCTGGCCAACGGCCTGGACGCCGCGGCCTACGCGGCCGGCGACGCCCCGGCTATAACTCGCGCGGCTGCCAAATGGGTGCAGGCGGTGCGGGCGGCGCGGTCCCCTCTCCCCCGTGGGGAGAGGGCCGACGTGAGCTTTAGCGAACGCGGGGTGAGGGGGCGAGGACGAGCCAGGCGTGGCCCCCTCACCCGGCGCTAAAGCGCCACCCTCTCCCCACAGGGCAGAGGGTAAACTGTGGAGCTGAGCATGAGCAACGAAGTGCCGCACGGCGTGGTCGTCCCCGTCATCACCCCGCTTGACGCGGCAGAAGACGTGGATGCAGGGGTGTTCCGCAAAGTTCTCCGCCGGCTGGTGGACCTGCGTGTCCATGCCATTTTCGTCGGCGGCTCAGCTGGCGAGGGGCCGCTGCTGGCCGCCGCGCAGTGGCGGCGCATGGCTGAGACCGCCGTGGACGAAGTCGGCGCGGAACTGCCCCTGCTGGGCGGCGTGATGGAGACGTCCACCCGCCGGGTCTGCGAGAAAATCAAGGTGCTCAAGGGCCTCGGCTACCGCTACCTCGTGCTCACGCCGACGTTCTACATCCCTGGGAAAACGGCCGGCGAACACCTGCGGCTGTTCGGCGCGGCGAAGGAAGCCGCTGTGGACACGGAGTTGATCGCGTATAACATCCCGCAGTGCACGGGCAGCAGCTTGGCAGTGGACACCGTCTGCGAAATGGCGCGGCGCGGCTGGATCCGCTGCTGCAAGGAAAGCTCGGGCGATTGGGGGTATCTCAAGGGACTGCTCCAGCGCGCCCCTGATGCGGGCCTGACCGTCCTGGCCGGCGATGAGCACACCGCCGGCGAGGCGCTGCTGGCGGGCGCGGGAGGCATAGTCCCTGTGTGCGCAAACTACGACCTCGGGACTTTCCTGCGCCTGTACGAAGCCGGCAGGCGCGGCGACCGTAGCGCAGTGGGCCAGTTGATGGCCAGAGTGGAAGTGCTGCGGGAGACCCTGCCTCTCTCCGGCCCGTGCTGGCTGTCGGGAATCAAGTACGCGCTGGCGGTTCTGGGGCTGGGCTCGGGCAGGCCGCTCTCGCCCCTGGAACCGTGCGACCCGCAGCGCATGGCCAGGATCGCGACCTTGATCGAGAAGGACAAGCTCAAGAGCTAAACGGATTCACCGCAGAGACGCAGAGAACGCAGAGAAAGAAACATTGAAAAGAACAGAAGATCTTTTGGTTCTAATCCCCTCTGCGTTCTCTGCGTCTCTGCGGTGAATAGTTCAGGCTAAGCCCCCACAAGGAGAAACCCATGAAACTGGTCCGCTTTGAAGATGCCCAGGGCAACACCCGCCTCGGCGCGCTGGACGTAGGTCAGGCTTTCCAGCCTGACGGTCAGGCTGGAAAGCCTGACCTACTGACGGCTTTGCTCATCGCCGGCGATATCTTCGGCCAATATGAGGTCACGCGCCAACGGGCCGAGGTGCGCAAGCTGCTGGCCCCCGTGGCGCCGGTGAACATCCTGTGCATTGGCTTGAACTATCGCCGCCACGCCGCGGAGGGCAAGGCGGCCCTGCCGCAGTTCCCGGTGCTCTTCATGAAAGCCACCACCGCGGCGCAGAACCCCGGCGACCCCATCGTGCTGCCCGGACACCTGGCCAGCCAGGAAGTGGACTACGAGTGCGAATTGGCGGTGGTCATTGGCCGGCGCTGCAAGAACGTCCGCAAGGCCGAGGCGCTCAACTATGTCTTGGGCTACACGGCCGCCAACGATGTGAGCGCCCGCGACTGGCAAGGCCGCTGGGGCGGCAGCCAGTGGTGCCGCGGCAAGACCTTCGATACTTTTGCTCCCCTCGGCCCCTGCCTGGTTACACCCGATGAGATTCCAAACCCCAACGCGTTGAAAATCAAGACGGTCCTCAACGGCCAGGTGATGCAGGACCACACGACGGCCGACATGATCTTCGACGTGCCTTCGTTGATCGCCAGTCTCAGCAGCACGATGACTCTGCGGCCGGGTGCGGTGATCCTGACCGGAACGCCGCAAGGCGTGGGCATGGCCCGCCAGCCGCCGGTGTGGATGAAGCACGGCGACCAGGTGGTCATCGAGATCGAGAGGATCGGCCGCCTGGAAAATCCCCTGCGCGATGAGGATTTTTAGCCGCGTCGCGTGCGACGCGCG
>JBEKKG010000794.1:0-3935 GCA_050010835.1 Planctomycetota bacterium | reverse complement strand
CTGACGGCAACCGAGGATGAGACGGAGACGGAGAGGGCGGCAGGAGCGGGAGGCTGATTTGCAGGCGGCCGGGGCCGCTGGGGCGAACGGAGGCGTGCAGTGGGGCAAAAGGTACACCCTTATGGATTCCGGGTCGGGATTTCCCGCCCCTGGGTGTCGCGCTGGTATGCGCGAAAAAAGGACTTCGGCAGGTTCCTGGTCGAGGACCAGCAGATCAAGAGGCTGATCAAGGCGCGGCTGAAGCAGGCGGGCTTGAGCAAGATTGAGATCGAGCGGACGGGCGACGAGACGCGCGTCTTCCTGTTCACCTCGCGGCCGGGCGTGGTCATCGGCAAGAAGGGCGCGGAGATAGAAAACATCCGCAAGGAGTTGCAGAAGTTCTCCAAGGACGGTTCCGGCATGAAGGTGCAGGTCAACATCCGCGAGATCACCAAGCCGGAACTCGACGCCCAGCTTGTGGCCGAGGCCATCGCGGAACAGCTTCTGAAGCGCGCTTCCTTCCGCCGCGCCGTGAAGAAGTCGGTGGAAGGCACCATGGCCCAGGGCGCGCTGGGGGTGAAGGTCATCGTGGCGGGCCGCTTGGGCGGGGCGGAGATCGCGCGTTCCGAACCGTACATGGTCGGCTCGCTGCCGCTGCATACCTTGTTCGCTGACGTGGAGTACGGATTCGCCGAGGCGGCCACGACCTATGGCGTCATCGGCATCAAGACCTGGATCTACAAGGGCAAGATCCAGAAAGAGCCCATCGACGTCCAGGTGGGCCAGGAAGCATAGCTGCGCCGCGTGGCGCGTGGCGCAGGGCGCAGGGTGAGGAACAGTTCCGATGGCAATGATGCCCAAAAGGGTCAAATACCGCAAAAGCCAGCGCGGGCGCATACGGGGCTTTGCCACCTCCGGGAATTACGTCGCCTTCGGCGACTACGGCCTGCAGGCGATGCAGCCGGGGTGGCTGAGCGCGCAGCAGATCGAGGCCGCGCGCGTCGTGATCTCCCGCTTCCTCGGGACGGAGGGGCGCTACTGGTGCCGGATCTTCCCGCACAAGTCCATCACGGCCATTGCGGCCGAGACGCGCATGGGCAAAGGCAAGGGCGAGATCGAGTACTGGGCCGCCGTCGTCAAGCCGGGCACAGTGCTCTTTGAGATCGCCGGCATGACGGAAGCCGCGGCACGGGAAGCCTTCCGGCTGCAGTCCGGCAAGCTGCCGATCCGGACTAAGTTCGTGCGGCGGCGAGCGGAGTTCTAAGGCGGACAAAAGGGATCGTCACAGATGGCAACGACAGCGGCCAAGAGCCTTCGGGAGAAGACGAGCCAGGAACTGCTGGACCAGTTGATGCTGGAGAAGAAGCACTTGTTCGACGGCATCGTCAAGAGTTCCACCGGCGAAGCCATCAAGCCGCACGAGAAGCGCGCGGGCCGGCGGCTGATCGCGCGCATCCGTTCCATAGTGCGGGAGCGGGAACTGCGGCGGGAATTGGAGAAGCGCATTGCGGTTCTGGGACCCCAGGCCCAGAATGCCTCCCCCGCGGCGGCGCGCCGGATCAAGAAGGTCGAACAGCGCGCGGCCCAGATCGCGGCGGAACTGGCCAAGACCGCGGAGCAGGGCCGCGCCCCCAAGCCCATGCTGGTGCATGTGCGGGCGCGCCCCGGCGAAGTTCGCAGTGTGGCTGACCGCGCGGCGCTGAAACTGGCCGAGGCCAAACGCCTGCGGGCGGCACTGGAGCGCGTGGACGTGGGCGAGTTGAAGTAAGGCTGTGGGGCAGGCGTCCTCGCCTGCCTGGCACGTGCCGATGCGGGTCCGTGACAAAGAGGAGTGTTATGGCGAGTGAAGCGGCAGCCGCGGATGCGGCGCAGAGCGAACCGGTGGCGGGGCAGCCCGCTGCCGTGCAGGCCGTACCGCAGCCCTCCACCGTGCAGAGCGGCGCTGAGGCAGCGCGCGGTTCACGCCGCGTGGCGGTGGGGATTGTGATCAGCGATAAGCGGCAGAAGACGATCACTGTCGAGGTCAAGCACCTGGTCAAGCACCCGCGCTACGGCAAGTACATGTACCGTTCCACGTTGCTGCACGCGCACGACGAGAAGAACGAAGCCAAGAAGGGCGACCGGGTGGAGCTGGTGGAAACCCGGCCCATCTCAAAGCAAAAACGCTGGCGCCTGGTGCGCGTCGTCGAGCGGGCTGCGGTCCTGGGGCAGTTGGAGATAAAGGAAGTGGAGGAAGTGGCGCCTCGCAAGGCGGAACATCCCGCGCCGCCAGTGGAGCCCCAGCCCGCAGCCGCGGGCAGCCCTTCCGCCGCACCGGCGCAGGAAACGCCGCAGGTTTGAACCCCGGACTCACGAGTGCCAAAACAGGTAGAAGGCCATGATTCAACACCACACAATGCTTCAAGTTGCCGATAATACCGGCGCGCGTACCGCGATGTGCGTAAAGGTGCTGGGCGGCACGCACCGCCGCTATGCTTCGGTGGGCGACATCATCGTGGCGGCGGTGAAGAAAGTGCAGCCCGGCAGCGAGTTCATGACTACCAGCAAGAAGGACAAGAAGAAGCTGGTGGTGCGCGGCGTGGTGGTGCGGACCCGCAAGGCGGTGCGGCGCCCGGACGGGTCGTCAGTGCGTTTTGACAACAACGCCATCGTGCTGATTACGCCGGAAAAGGAGCCGCGCGGCACGCGTATTTTCGGGCCTGTGGCGCGCGAGCTGCGCCTCAAAGGCTTCATGAAGATTGTTTCGCTGGCGGCCGAGGTGGTGTGAGCAATGGCAAAAATCTCGATCTGCAAAGGTGACAAGGTGGTCGTCGTGCGGGGCGAAGGCTGCAACGCCGTGGACGAGACAACCAAGCAGCCGGTGGTGTGCACCGTGCTGAAGGTGGACCGCGACAAAGGCCGCGCCCTGCTCGAGATGCCGCATCCCCGGCGCAAGGGGGACGAACGGCAGAAACCGTTGCGCGGCGTCGAACAGTGGAAGACCGCGCGCTACAACCAGAAGACCGGCGAAGCCGGCGGGCTGAAAGTCGTGAAGCGGCCCGTGCACCTCTCCAACCTGATGCTGGTCGAAAAGGGCCCGCCGCAGGAGTTCGGCAGGGAATAACAACATGGCTGAAAAAGAAGCGGAAAAAGAAAAGAAGCCCAAGGGGGAGCACCCCTCCAAGCCTACGGCGGCGCAACTTGAGGCGCAGCGTGCGGCCAAGCAATCGCAGAAGGCCGCCGCGGCGGCCGAAGCCAAGGGCAAGGCCGGCAAAGGCGAGGGCGGCGAGCAGGTCAAGCCCGCCAAGGTGCGGCTGAGAGACAGGTACAACAACGAGGTGGTGCCGGCCCTGATGCAGAAGTTCGGGTTCAAGAACAAGCACGCCGTCCCGCGGTTGCTGAAGGTCTGTCTGAATACCGGCTTCGGCAAAGCGGCGACCGAAAACAACCCCAAGGCCGTGGAAGCGTGTGTCACGGACATGGGCCTGATCACTGGCCAGAAGGCCGTGATCACGCTGGCGCGCAAGTCGGTGTCCAACTTCAAGCTGCGCGAGGGCATGCAGATCGGCTGCCGCGTGACCTTGCGCGGCCCGAAGATGTACGAGTTCCTGGACCGTTTGTTCAGCATCGCTTTGCCCCGCGTCCGCGACTTCCGCGGACTGAGCCCGCGCGCCTGCGACGGCCGCGGGAATTACTCGCTGGGCCTGCCCGAACAGTCGGTGTTCCCGGAACTTGACGCGGACAAGCTGGAACTCGTCCACGGCATGGACATCACGATCTGCACGACGGCCAGGAAGGATGAGCAGACCCGCGAGTTGCTGAAGGCGCTGGGCTGCCCGTTCCGGGAACATTGAGCAGGCCTTACAGCAGCGCAATGTGGCGAAGTGCGCCACATGGGAGAACGAGATGGCGAGTGTCCGTTGGAAGGCCAAGTGCAAGAAGGTGCCGAAGTACTCGACGCGGCGCTACAACCGCTG
>JBEKKG010000793.1:0-3935 GCA_050010835.1 Planctomycetota bacterium | reverse complement strand
TCGGCCGCCTCGGCTCAGCCAGAAAACTGCTGGATGAAGCCGCCCTGCACAGCCCCAACAGCCTCTCTATTCTCAGCCTGCAAGGCGAAGTGCTGCTGGAACTCGGCCAATGGGAGGCGGCGGCGCGCGCTTTCAAGCACTTGCTGGAGCTGGAGCCTGATTGCGGCCGCGCCCACTTCGGCCTGGCCCAGGCCTGCGCCGGCTCGCAGAGCAGCCTCGAGCAGGCCAGCGCGGGGCTGGATGCGCTGCTGGAAGCGCAGAAGCTGGGGCTGCGCGACAAACAACGCATGCTCGCTCTGGACAAGCAGCTTGCGGCGTTGGTGCAGCGTTTTGAGAAGGGTGAGCAACCCGCTCCCGGGCCGCTTATTCGCGGCTCGAAGTCCCAGCCGCACAGCAAAGGGGCAGACGCGCTGGACCCGTGGCGGGGAACACTGATCGAAAAGTAAGGGTTGGGGCGAAGCCCCAACCAAGTCCGAAACTCGAAATCCGAAATCCGAAGGAAACAGATAAGAAAGAAAAGGCAGAATTCGCGGTCGAAAGCTCCATCCCGATTTGACGTTCTTCCGCAGGAACTGTTCCTTCTCCGCCTGCGCAAATTCGTAGTCGGTCACCGAATTGGACTAAAACTTATCCAGCGAATGTATTGCCACAAGTAACTCCATGACATCATTGGGGGCTCTAGGTCCATCATTGCTCGTTGAGCTTAACATAACAACGTATCTTTTCCCTTTTCTAACTACATCTACAATGCATTCGTCAAAAAATGTGGGCGGAGCGACTCGGTAACGGCGGATACGTTGCCGTGGTTCTATAATCCTATCCACCAGACGCCAAATATGTGAATGCTTATCGTCATCCACACTCTTACGTCACGTGGTGTTTTGACTCTCTAGTCTGCATTCAAAAGACCTCTACGATAAGACGCAAATGGAGAGAGCATCGTCTTCCCCTGCAATCCACAGGGTGCATTTATCGTCTGCTAAAGGTATTGCTCTGGCTTCCGCGTCGTCTTTGTTCTGTTCTCTTTTGCAGTTGGTGCACGCCGACAAAGTGCAAACTAACCCAGCTAAAACCCACTGCCGCAATCCAAGTCCCGTCATGAGTATTCTCTAATGGAACCGCTCCCTTACGGTCGCGGCTCGGACTGGACGGTTTCGTTCATTCATCATTCATCGTTCATCATTCTTACTTCTTGCCCTCGTCTTCATCAGTGCCGCGCATAACTTCCCGCGCCTTCTTGTCATCGGCGTCAGGGTCCACGCCCTGGTCAACGAGGGCCTTCTTGACCTTGGCTACGAAGCCGGGATCGCACTTGAAGCCCAGAGTCTCAACGTTCTTGATCTCTTTCCAGGCCGAATTGTACTGGTCCAGGCCAAAGTGGGTGATCGCCAGGTCCTTGCACAGATTGGCATGGAGATGGTTGGCGAGGTGCAGCTTCTCCGCGCGCATGCGTGATTGGTCCAGATACTCGAAGGCGATGCTCCATTCGCCGCGCTTCATGTGCTCCTTGCCCAGCAGCCAGAGCGGCTCCCACAGGTTGCCCTCCTTGTCCAGGGCCATGGCCTTCTTGTACCACGACTGCGCTTCGATGGTCTTGGCCATGCGCGAGTAGCAGTGGCCGATATTCATGTAGGGTTGGGGCAGGTCCGGATTGAGGCCGATGGTCTCGCGGAAGTAGACCATCGCGTCCAGATAGCGGCCTTGGTTCAGCAGCGCCAGGCCCAGATTGTTGCGGTAATCCGGCACGGTGGGGTCGCTGTTGACGGCGTCCAGGAATTGGGTCTGGGCCGCGACCAACTCGCCGCGCTTCATGGACTCCAAGCCCAAAGTATTGTCAGCCTCAGCGCGGATTTTCTGCTTGGGGTCCGGGCCGACCTCCGCCTTCTTCAGAAACTCCTCTTTGTTCGCCGACCACCATTGCAGCCAGGCCGGGTAGTTCTTGGCGCCGAAGTTCTTGCCGGTGATGCGCACCAGCGCGCCGTTGGCCGCCAGCAGGACCATTTCCCGCTCCTGGCGCTCCGGCCGCAGCACGTCAATCAGGTCCGGCACGGGGAGGGGCGAACCGATCATGCCGAGCATTTCACACGAGGACTGCCGTACGCTGGGGTCGGGGTCCTTCAGGTTCTTAATGTGATACCGGACAGCCTTGGCAGTCCTGGCCTTGTTCTTCTCTTTGTCTTTCTGGCTGGCATTGGATTCCTTGACGACGATGCCCTTGGCGGCATCGTCGTTCTCGCCCTTGTCAGGAGCCGGTGTAACTTCGTCACTGGCCGCCAGCCAGGCGCTCAGCAAAACTAGGATCACCGCAGGGACAGACAGCCAACCTCCCGACGGCCGGGAACTGGTTGCAGTCCCTGCTGGTTCGGGAGAAAAACTCCGCCACTTCGGCATACTGGATTCCTCCAAGCAGGACGACGCCCACAGGATAACAGTTGCGCCGGCCCCAGACAAGTCGTATTTGTTATGCTGGGCTTGGGCGGGATGTCAGCAAATGTACCGCGGGCGTCCCGCCCGCACGTGGCAGGCTGGCAGGGCGCGAGGACGAAGGCGGGCGGGACGCCCGCGGTACGCTCTGGGCCACGCATTTACTGACATGCACCCGGCTTGGGCGAATTCCAAGCTCTTTCTGCCTCCGGTTCCCGGCTTTAGGCTTTAGGCATTGGGGGCGCACGGTCAGGAGGCAAAGCCTAATGCCTAAAGCCTAATGCCTAATGCCTCTTTGGCGGTACGATCATGCTGGTGCTGCATAATTTCATCACTGAGCCGCACGCCTGTCCGTACGTGGCGGAGCGGGTGGCGAAGCTGGAGTATTCGTATGCCGCTCAGATGACGCCGCAGGAATACGAGGACCTGCTGAACGGAGGCTGCCGCAAGTTCGGCATGGCGTTCTTCCGCCCGGTCTGCGGGGTCTGCCAGGCCTGCCGGCCGCTCCGCGTCGCGGTGGCACGCTTCCGGCCTGACCGCAGCCAGCGCCGCGCCTGGAGAGACAACCGGCATTTGCAGGTCAAGTTCGGGGCGCCGCGGGTGGACGAGTTGCGCGTGGCGCTTTTCAACCTCTACCACCAGGCACAGTGCCGGCGCAAGGGCTGGCCGGCGCATGAGAGCGACGCAGAGGAATATGCGCTCACCTTCCTGTGCAATCCGGTCCCAGCCGTTGAGATCAGCGTCTGGGAAGGCGGCCTGTTGCGCGGGATTGTGCTGAGTGACGTGACTCCGCACGTGGTCTCCGCCGTGTACCACTACTACCACCCGGACTGCCTCAAACTCGGCCTGGGCACGTTCTGCGTGTTGCAGACGATCGAACTGGCGCGCCGGCTGAAAAGGCCCTGGGTGCATCTGGGCTTCTATGTTGCAGGCTGTGCGAACATGGCTTACAAGGCCAGGTTCCGGCCGCATGAACTGATGAACGCCGAGGGCGTTTGGGCCTGACGAGGATCTCTAAACACAGAGGACACAGAGGAACACAGAGGAAAGAACATTGGAAACACCTGTAAATCTTCTCCTGCGAACCTCCTCTGCGTCCTTTGTGTTTAGTGAGTGGTAGGGAATGAAGGCTAACCTGGAGGATGCAAATGGAGATTCGTGCTTTTCAAGACCTGATTGCCCGCACTTACCTTGCGAAGGACCGCGCGCGCGGCGCCCCGGCGACGTTCATGTGGTTTGTGGAGGAAGTCGGCGAACTGGCCACGGCTTTGCGCGAAGGCACACGGGAGGAACAGGCCGGTGAATTTGCAGACGTGTACGCCTGGATGATGACTCTGGCGAACCTGGCAGGCGTAGACATGGAAGAGGCGCTCAAGAAGTACACCAAGGGTTGCTGCGGGTGCGGCACCGTGCCCTGCACCTGCGTTGGGGAAAAGCCGTAGTCAGGCTTGGGGATGAGGGGCGAGGGGTGAGGGATGAGGGGTGAGGCTGGGGGCTTGAGACACCCCGCT
>JBEKKG010000792.1:0-3943 GCA_050010835.1 Planctomycetota bacterium | reverse complement strand
GCCTGCCCAATACGAAGCTGCTGGCGTTCGCGGGCGGCTCGAACGCGCAGGAGAAGCTGCTGCTGCTCTACTGCTCGCTCCCCAGCAAGGAAGAGGGCGGCAAGTTCACGGGCGGGCCATACCGCTCCAAGGACCGCGGCGAGACCTGGGAACACGCGCTCGGCACCGGGTTGAGCCTCGAAACCAAAGCCTTCGACCAGTGGAGCGAAGGACCAATCCCGCAATACCGCCAGTTGCTCACCAGCAACGCCAAGCCGCAGACGGTCTACGCCTTCAACACGAACACAGGCATCCCGCCGCCGCACCACGCATCCTGTTACCGCTCGGACGACGCGGGCCAGACCTGGCATTCCAGCTTCCAGGCCGACCCGCGCTGGCCACCGTTCAACGTGGAGAAGGACTACATCGTCTGCGCGATTGGCCAGTACTACCAGGAGTGCCCTCTGGGCGTGGCAGGCAACCTCAACAACCCGGACCAGATTCTGACCGTGGACGGAATGCGCTGTTACCTCACACGTGATGGCGCGCGGAATTGGAGCGCCGCGCACACGCGCCCAGCGCCAGGCCAGGACGCGGCGGACAAAGAACCCCGCTGGCTGTGCAACGGTCTGGTCGTAACAACTACGTGGAACTATTACTTCGATCCTGCGCAGCCCAAGCGCCATTACATCTGCTACACGGATATCGGCTTCGCGCACTCAGACGACGCCGGCCAGACGTGGTCCTGGTGGGCGCTCGAAGGCCGCGCGCCGTGGGGGAACACCTGCTACGAACTGGCCTTCGATCCGCAGACGTCCGGCAAGGTCTGGGGCGCGTTCTCGAATGTGCACGACATCCCCAACGGCAATATCATCTGGGGCAGCCACCGCGACTCCTCTCCCGGCGGCGTTTGCGTGAGCACAGACCACTGCGCGACGTGGAAGCAGTCCAACGAGGGTCTCCCGGCCGCGCCCTGCACCGGAGTGGTGCTCGACCCGAAGAGCCCGCCTGGCAAACGCGTATTGTATGCAGGCGTCTTCAACCACGGCGTGTTCAAATCCAGCGACGACGGCAAGACCTGGGCGGCTCGGAACCAGGGCCTTGGCGCGGAGACGAACCGCCGCGTCTGCCGCGTCTGCCTCCATGCTGACGGCACGCTCTTCGCTCTGGTGACGGCGCGCACGCAGAACCGCAAGTTCATCCCGGACGGCGTCGGCCTGTACCGTTCCAAGGACGGCGCCGACACGTGGGAACTGGTGCACAAGTCGCAGCAATTTCTCTGGCCCAAGGACTTCACTGTGGATCCAAAAGACAGCCAGACCATCTATCTCGGCGCCGCCGACGCGCGCGAACAGCAGCAGGGCGGCTTGTATCGCTCCACGGACGGCGGCGTCACGTGGCAGCGCCTGGCCCGGCAAGGCAGCGAACACTTCGGCGCGTACTTGCACCCGCAACGCCCGGGCTGGATCTACATGACGCTCTGCGAAGGCGCGCCCGGCGCGGGCCTGTGGCTGAGCAAGGACAACGGCGCCACTTGGCTGCCCATGAACGGTCTGCCTTTCTCGAACGTTCAGCGCGTGGCCTTCGATCCCGCCAACGACGCGCTAATCTATGTGACGACCTTCGGCGGCAGTGTCTGGCGCGGACCTGCGGAGGAATGAGCGACGCAGGTAAATCGGGAGCATGGCGGAAGCAAATCGCGGAGCAGTGCAGTTGGAGGTGAATCGTGGATGGAAAAAGAAACACACGGAACGATTGAGGTCGCCTTCGTGGGGGTGGGCGCCTTCACCGCGGGCAGCGGCTGGGACGCTGAAGAGCGCCGGATCGAGTGCACTGTCACCGTATCTTCGGAAGGGCTGGAGATAATTGGGGCGTCCCCGGAATTCGCTCAGAAACCGCCCCGTATTCCTTCGGCAGGCCCTTCACAATCTTCACCGTCTCGACACTGACGCGCACGACCTGCCCCACCAGGCGGACGATGTACTCCGCGTCGTCGGGGCGGTTGGGGTCGGACTTGATGCCGCTGCGCTTGTCCTCGCTCACCTGGTACTGGTCAATGACCCACTCGAGCGCGCTGCGGTTGCCCAGGCGGTACTCGAAGACCTCCGGCGGGATGCCGGCGAGCGACAGGGAATCATTGACCCGGAGCACCGTCTTTTCCTTGTTGAGTTTCATCTTCTCGACGCGGTACGACAGCGGCGTGCCCTGTGTCTCAAGCCACTTTAGCGGCCACGGTTCCAGCTTTTCGTAATCCAGATGCAGTTGGGCCAGTTTCTTCCCTGCGGCGGCAAACGCGCTGAAGGCTCTTGGCTTGGCCAGGGGGATGCGCGGCAGTTCGCGCTTCAGGTTGTCGGCGAACTTCCCGCGGTAGCCGGGATCGTGCAGGATCCCGTAAACGTAGTAGAAGATGTCCCACTTGCTGATTTTATTGCTCTTGTACTGTTTTCGGAATTCCTCCAGCGCCCAGTCGCTGATGTTCTCGCGCCGTTTGGTCCCGTCTTCGTCGTAGACATAGAAGGGAAAACACTGCGTTTGGCAGCCGGCACTGACCAAGTGAAGGTCGCAGATTTCAGCGGCCATCATAGCCATAAAAGGTTTCTCGGAACCCAGGTCGGTTAATGCAATAGCCCTGTTCTCCCCTTCCGTTGCAGGCGTCGGGAACATACGCGGCATCTGGTAGCGCCGCTCGTTGAGAACGCTGTCGAAAAACAGGTAACGTTTCTGGAATGGCCGGTACATTGCCGGACGCACGAGATGCTCATCCCAATGCGCGTACACGCCGCGCTTAAGGTTCAGCTTCAAAGACTCGCTCCACTTCACCGGCTTGTATCTAACGAAGTCATCAATCTTTCCCTTGCCGCCGGACCGGCGATACCTGTCTACCTCGGAGTTGTAATCCTCGACGAACTGTTGCACCCGCGCGCAAAGCGTCGCGTGATCGAAATCGTAGACGAATTCATCCCTGCACGTAGCCACCCCACGGCCATAGAGCGAGAATATCGTCTTGCCTTCACCCGTTTGCCCCGCCTTGGCCTGTCTGCTGCCGATAGGCACAAATCCCGCGAACTCATCCCCGTTCTCCGGCACCAGCCAGCGGTTCCTGTCATCGGGCTCCAGTATTTTCCACTTCACGCCGGAGATCGCCACCTTGTCTTCCAGAAACTCGCACTTCTCCTCCCTGCGCCAGTCTTGGGGCACGCGGTGGTATCGGATAAGCGTGTCTCTGTGTTTGACGTGCCGGGCCGCGACCGTAATGCCCACGCCGACCTGGATCCCAAACACGTTGTGCGTAGTGCCGCTGAGCTTGGGGTTGTGCCGCACGTTGCCGTGCAGGTCCAGATGGTAGATACGCGTGAAGTCTTCGGTCACACGCTTCCGCATGCCGTCAAATGCAATCTGGTCCACGAAACTGTTGTTGGAGACGAAACAGACAATGCCGTTGCGCGGCAGCAACCTGTCCACGGCCCAACGGAAAAACTTCACGTACATATCCGACAAGGCGTTCTTGTTGGACGCATTTGAATCCTTCGCGTACGTCTCGCTGATGCGCTTGTCAATCATCTCGTATTTGCGGTTCTTGTTGTTGTCGTTCTCATTGACTTGGTGCGCATTGTACGGCGGGTTCCCGATGATAACGGTGATCTTGGCTTCTTTCTGCCGTTCAACGCGCCTGGTGTTGGTCTCTGTCATAAACGCGAATTGACTTTGGGGACGCTCAGCCATCTCCAGGGTATCCACAAAGCACAGGCCCTCGAACGGTTCGTACACGCCCGTCAGTTCGTAGTAGGTGTGCTCGATATTCAGCGCCGCGATGTAGTAAGGCATCAGCATCACTTCGTTGGCGAAAAGCTGCTCCTTGTACATGCGCGGCAAGTCCTTCTTCGGTATCCGCCGCATGAGGTTGACGATAAAATTGCCCGTGCCCGTGCAAGGATCGAGAATATTGACATCCGCGTCGCCCAGG
>JBEKKG010000791.1:0-3943 GCA_050010835.1 Planctomycetota bacterium | reverse complement strand
TCAGTAAATGCGTGGCCCAGAGCGTACCGCGGGCGTCCCGCCCGCCTTCGTCCTCGCGCCCTGCCGGCCTGCCACGGGCGGGCGGGACGCCCGCGGTACATTTGCTGACATGCACCCATTCCGGGGACATGACCCGATTTCCGGCTGTTTGGAAATCGGGATCGTGTCCCCGGAATCCGCCCTGGAATCCCAGACGTTTCGAGTTTGCTGTTTCATCCATGTGCTCTGTCTCCTCCGCTGTAAGTCCTTGATTTTCTGGCTTTTTGGGCTGCGAATGGCATGAGAATGGCCTGCGAATGGCATGAGAATGGCCTGCGAATGGCCTGCGAATGGCCTGCGAATGGGCTGAATATGGGGTGAACATGGGGATGCCTTCACACTTCACGGCTATGCAGCGGTATTCTGAGAAGCTGTACATTTGGCCACTCCCTTATGGCAGTATCGCGAAGACCCTGGCGGGGAACCCCGAGCCCCCCTTGGGCTTGGGGAATGCGACGATGATCACCGCCCCGAACTCCGGCACCTTGTCGAGGTTGGCGAGGATCTCGACCTGGTAATGGTCCGAGCTAAGGATGTAAGTTTCCAGCGAGTAATCGTCCTGGGTGGTCGCCAGGCCCGGGTCCGTGTCCGTCGTCTCGTGGCCGGACGCGGTGATCTTCCGCTCCTCATAGAGGTACTTCAAGACCGCCATGCTCCAGCCGGGGTAGTGGGCCACGTGCTTGTCATCTTCATTGCGCATGGCCTTGGCATCGGGCCAGCGCCGCGACCAGTCGGTGCGCATGGCGACGAACGCGCCGCTGGGGACCGGCCCGTGCCGCTTTTCCCAATCCCGCACGTCAGCCATGCTGAGGACGTAGTCCGGGTTCTTCGCAGCCTGCTCGTGGACGTCTATAACCACCAGCGGCAAGACCATTTCCGTCAACTTGATCTGGTCCACAGTCCTGCCGCCGCGCGCGAAATGAGCGGGCGGATCAACGTGCGTGCCCCATTGGCCGGCGAGCGTGTACTTCTGCGCGAAGAACCCTTTGCCCATTGTGCCGCCGCCCTCATCGTACCAGTAGAGCGTCTCCCGCTTCTCATCTGGGAACCCGGGCCAGTGCGGTATGCCCGGCTCGAAGGCGTGCGTCAGGTCAACGAGCTGCCTGGTCTTGAGGACATCGAAGAGGCTGGCTGGCTTGGCCTCCTGTGTTTCTTGGGCGCGGCTTGGCTGCGTCGCCCCCAGGACAGCGGCGAGAATCAATGGAACCAGGGCCGAACATATATTTAGCTTCATCTTTCTTCCCTCCTTCTTCTTTGATGGCCATGCCATGAACAACTTGAGCCTTTGCACTGCGCGGAATTTTTTTCCTGGAGTTCTTGCAAGTCCTTAAAGTTCTGGGCGAACTGTTCAGAACTGGCTCGAACTGGCGCCAGACTGGCTGGAACAGGAACCAGTCTGGCCCGAACATGAACCAGACTGGCTCGAACATGAACCAGACTGGCCGGAACTGGCGCTTTCTGACCAACGTTGTAATTGTGACGGTTGACAGGTGACTGGGGGACGCACACGCAAGCAAATGCCGGCGCGAACCAGTTCCTTGGACAAGGGCATGCCTGTAAATGGCGTCCCTGGGAAGCCGGGCTGTTGCCATTCCTATTGCTCTCTTGAACCATCCCAAAGACCCTTTCCTTGCAACCGTTCAGTCTCCGAGCCGCGCGCGTAAGCAAGCGCGCACGCTGAGCGCGCCGGCAGAAGCTGTAGAGACAAGGTCGCGGCAGACCATCCCTTCTCAAAACAACATGCCCCTATAGTATAATACGGTTGCAGCGCATCGTTTTCAAGCGCATAACCAAAGAAAAATGTACTGTGGTCCTAGTAAATTCTACTAACCCTAGAGGGCGGCAGGACTTAGGCTCGTCAAAAAAAATCGAAAATCTAAAATCCAAAATCGAAAACTCTTCGGTCCTACTTGTGCCCGTCAAGCCACTTCTTGGCGGCTGCGCGGACCGACTACCGAATGGAGTTGACCTTACGCCGCATCTGGTGGTAGTATTGCTGGCGGAGGGTAAGCATGTCTTCGATCACAATCAGCCTCCCTGATGAGCGCCTCGCCAAGCTGCAGGAGATAGCCGCACGGTGCAGCGTAACGCCTGAGGAGTTGGCCCGCGTCAGCATTGAGGAACTGCTGAGCCGGCCTGAAGAGAGCTTCAGAGACGCAGCGCAGTATGTGCTCCAGAAGAACGCTGAACTCTATCGGCGGCTGGCCTGATGCGCTATCTGGCGCTGAACGAAATCCTCGAATTGCACGAGCAGGCCCTGGCACGCTGGGGCGGGGCCGTGGGCATCCACGACCTCAACGCGCTGGAGTCGTCATTGGCCCAGCCGCGCATGACGTTTGGCGGTTCAGACCTGTATCCCACTGTGGCCGAAAAGGCCGCCGCACTTGGGTTCACGCTCATACAGAACCATCCATTCAACGACGGCAACAAGCGCGCAGCCCACGCGGCAATGGAAGTCTTCCTCGTTCTGAACGGTTTTGAGATTGATGCTGCTGTAGACGAGCAAGAGCGGGTCATCTTGCAGGTTGCGGCAGGAGAATCGGAGCGCGAGCAACTCACTGCCTGGCTGAGAGTGCATATTGTTGAGCGCAGGCCAACACCTGGCGGCACGGGCTGAAATTCCGCGAAGGGAGAAGACACTCACGCCACTACTTGTGCTCGTCCAGCCACTTCTTGGCGGCGGCGCGAACGGACTCAAGCACCTCCTGCTCCTCCGGCGTAGCCTGCCCAGGCTGCCCGCTTGCCAGCCGGTAGTACAAGTTGTCGGGGAAGTCGAACGCTTTCTGCAATGTCCCGTGGTCGTCAACAAGCCAGTAGAGGCTGCATGCCGCGGCGCAACGGATAGTTCGGTCAGCGTCATCGAGAAGTGACAAGACGGATTGTACAAGCCGCTTGATCAGCGCAGGGTCGCTGGACTTGCATTGGCTGAAGACCCACGAAAGGAACCAAAGCTGCTGCTTCAGCGCTTGGAGTACAAGAGGATTGGGGCTTTCAAACCCGGCGGCGAGGATCGCGAGCCGCGCGTTCGCGTCGCTGATATCTGGAATCACGTTAAGGGCCTGCTGCCTGCGCAAGGGGTCGCTGTCTGCCAGGAATTCCAACCAAACCCCTGGCACGTCCATGGCCGGCAGCATCTTTGTGAGGACAACCAATGCGTACCCACGATATGGGGAGTCCTTCCTGCAAAAGCTGACGAGTTCTGGCAGAGACTCCGGACGCTCGGGCAGATACCGCAACAGGCTCTCCACAAACTCAGAGGCCGGCGGCGACTGTATTGCGGCCTGAGCGAGAAAGTATCGAATGCGCTCCCGTGTCCCGAACCGTGCCATCAAGTAGCCAGCCATCAGTGGCAGGCTCGACGCTGTTCCCGAGGTCCTCGTCTGGCCAATCTGGTCGGCCACAGCCAGCGCCGCCTGAAGGTCGCTGCGTTCCAGCCCGGCGAAGGCGCACTTCTGTGTTGTCGGATCGCTTGAATTCAGTTCCGCAAGCAGCCTCTTCTTTGAGACGCGGCCACCCGCGAGCGCGCCTTGGTACAAATCAACCGCTGCCTCATGCGACGACAGCGTCAGGGCCCCTGCTGCTGTGTCGGCGATGAAAACAGGCGTATTCTCGAGCACCCATGCCGTCCAGGTTTTGCTGCCCCCCCGATCACAGCAGTACAAGAAGAGCGGCCAAGGCAGCAGCAGCGCGGCAAGTAGCGCTGCGACAGCGCAGAACCAGACTAAGCCGCGCTTCCAGTGGCTTCGGGTCGGCAAATCCGGGGACACGATCCCGATTTCCAAACAACCGGAAATCGGGTCATGTCCCCGGATTTGCCACCAAGTCACGGGCATGGCGCCCAGGTACGCAATTGTTCCCACGGGCAGAAACACAATCATACCCGTCCCATAATCCCATTGTAAGG
>JBEKKG010000790.1:0-3946 GCA_050010835.1 Planctomycetota bacterium | reverse complement strand
GAGGTTGTTGTCGTTGTCGACCAGGTATAGATTCCCGGCCTGGTCCAAGCAGAGGCCTTCCGGTTGGCCCACAGCGGCCGTGGAGGCCGGACCGCCGTCTCCTGTGGCGTTGTCCGTGCCGTCGCCGGCCACGGTCGAGATTGTGCCGTTGGCATCTATCTTGCGAATGCGGTGGTTCATCTGATCGGAGATATACAGGTTGCCTGAAGCGTCCATCGCCAAGCCAGTCGGGATTCTGAAAGAAGCGCTTGCCGCCGGGCCGCCATCGCCGGCGAAAGTGCCTCCGCCATCGCCCACCTTGGTGTTGATGTTGCCGGTCGCCTGGTCAATGACGCGCACGCGCCAGGTGTCGCCATCGGCAATGTAGAGGTTATCGCCGGCATCTATGGCCAGTCCCGCGGGTTTGGACAATTGGGCCTGCGCCGCCGGGCCGCCGTCGCCCGCGAAACCTGGGCTGCCGGTCCCGGCTACGGTGCTGATGTTCCCGTTCGTGTCCACCTTGCGGATGCGGTGATTGTCTCTGTCGGAAACAAAAACGTTGCCTGCAGAGTCCACCGCCACGCCTTTGGGGTTGTTGAGCACGGCACTGACAGCGGGGCCGCCATCGCCGCTGAACCCGGAATCACCTGTACCTGCGACATTCGTAATGGTCCCGCCCACAACCACCCGCACGCGCCCCGTCCCATCGTCCGCGATATACAGGCTGCCAGTGGCCGTCACAAAGATCCCTGTAGGATCCATTAGCGCGGCGGAAGTGGCCGGCCCCCCATCGCCGTAGCCAGGCCCTGAGGCATTGCCGCCGCCAGCCACTGTGTTGATGGCCCCCGTTGCCAGGTCCACGGTCCGAATGCATCCGTTGCGCGAGTCCGCAATGTACAGAATGTTGTTGCTTACGCACACGCCCTGGGGGCCATTGAGGGAAGCGGCAGTTGCCGCCCCGCCGTCTCCGGCGAACCCCTGAGACCCGTTGCCGGCCAGGGTGCTGATGTTCCCGTTCACGCCCACTTTGCGGATGCGGTTACCATCTGAGTCTGAGATGTAGAGATTGCCGGAACCATCCACGGCGACGGAGTTGGGCCGGACCAACGAGGCCGCCGTAGCCGGCCCTCCATCCCCGCTGTACCCGCTTTGGCCATTTCCCGCAACGGTAGTGATTGTCCCATCCGCCGCCACTTTGCGGACCCTTGAGAGCGCCTGGTCCGCAACGTAGATGATCCCGTTGCTATCCACCGCGACAGCGTTGCCCGAATCCGAGTCAAGCACAATCGAGGCGGAGGTGGCGGGAATGCCGTCTGCCCAGTCGGAGTCCGCGCCGTTCCCCGCAAAGGTGGTGATTACGTCCAGGGCTGAGAGCGGCGCAGCACAAAGCCCCAGCACCACGAAGCCGCCCCAGGCCGCAAAGATCCCGCGAAAACTGTTCATCTGACTTGCTCTCCTGTTGTGCCTTGGGCCGCTGTCCACCGGCAGTAGATCAGACAGGGCAAAGGGATTCTCCTCCTCTGAAGAGTTCGTGCCAGCGAGGCGGCACTTAATAATGTTGGTGTAAACAATCACGCCAGCGTTTACTCCTTTCACAGCACTTGGGAGCGCCAAGCAACAGGCTGACAAGTGCCTGTCCCGCGACGACGTCGAGCCGCAATGCTTTCCAGGTACTAGACATGGTCAACCCCTCAGCAAGAGTCTTCGTTTCCTTGGTACTGATTCTGCTGACCTCTTACTGCCAAACATCCCATTCGTATACTGCGCGCGGTTGAAAAACCACCTTTTCCCTGGAAACAAACGCTCCCCAGCGCCAGAACGATCTTCTCGGTGCGGGTGGTGTCTTGCGCTCGGACGCAAATTTGGCCCCAACCCCCCACTATTAGCCCTGGGCCTTCTCCAACTCCTCAATTGCCCGATCCAGCGCCGCCCTGACCTGTTCCTTGTCTGTAGGTGTGGCACTCTGTTCTCCCGCCCCGCTCTGCAAACTACGTCAGCGCTTCTGTCCACTTCTTCTCGATTCGCAGCAATTCCCGGCGCTGCGCCTCGGAAACAACACTCCGCCTCGGCAGTGCGCGAAGCTTCTCGACCCGCGCTTCGGCTTCGTCCAGAATGGTTGGGCTGCCTAGGTAGGTGTCTTTGTTTCATCCCGGTACGCCAATAATCTGGTGCTGATTCACTCCGTCAGCGCTCACTTTTGGGTAAGGTCTTCCTTTTGGATCTCGAACGTCCCGGACCCCAGCCAGGAGATCCTCCACGTACCGGAGATCGTGGCGCCATCCTGTGACAGGCGTCCCTCATACTCAACTTTGTGGTGTGCACCGCCCATGCCGCTGTACTTCTTCGTGAACCGCACAGCGCCATCTTCGCTTACACTCAGATTGAGTATGTCAGCTTCCAGGTGCTCGGCTTCGCCCCTGCCGAACGTGTTGGGCTCATATATCTGGCCACTGAGCGTGCCGCCTTCGTTCTTGAAGACGGCAGTGAAATTCACAGGTCGTTGGATAGTGACGCCGAAGAACGTCCGGTATGCGTAGTGGCCGCTCCAGACGCCTTCAATATCGATTTTGGGCAGGGGTTGCTCAAACATGTGGCCGCTCGGCGCCTCTGACTGCGTGCTGTCTTGCCAACGTTCAGGAGTCCACAGCATAACACAGTGGGTGGTGCGGCGCCACATCACGGGAATGGCCAACCAGCGCAAATTTGCGCTAAGTCTGTATATCCTGATTGCGACAAGACTTATACGACTGAGAGTTCAAGATGATGACCACGGCGGGCCGACCGTCCTGGCATTAGCCATGGATCAAATGTAGAACCTTGGAATTAGTCGCTGTCTTTCAACGTTGAAAGATAGTCTCTCACTGTGTGACCCCCGCCGCCCTGTCAGATAACGTAGGCATCACAAGGCTGACCGGCTATACTGGCGTCATGTCAATCAAGAAGCCCAGGGCGACAGACAAGTGGGAGAAAGTGCGCTGCCTACGCTGCAACCGGATGTTCTCATCGCCGGACAAGCGGCATATACGGCTGTGCCTGGGCTGCAGGGGAAGGAGGAGCTGACGCGCACTGGCCGAGCGGCAAGATATGATGACGGCCAGAGAATGACTGGCGCGTGTGATGAAGGGCCTGCGTGAGGGTGCCATAATGAAAGGAACACTGTTGGCGGGCGCCGCGCTGTTGGCTTGCCTTCAACCCGCAGCCCTTGCGGATGAAGCGGCCGTGCGGGGCTGGCGGCGCGACGGGAGCGGGCAGTATCCCGATGCGCAACCGCCACTCGATTGGGGTCGTGTTGCCAAGAGCGTCAAGATACTGTCCGCTCAAGCGCGCAGACCTTTGGAAGGGGCCATCCCCGCCGCGGACGCGGCGATTCCGGATGGCGTGATCCGCAAGTGGTTGGTGCTCGGTCCGCTGCCGCTCCCCGAGGACCGGAAACTCGAAGACATACTTCCGAATGCGGAGAAGCTGTCACCCGATGAGCACGAAACAGCAGGCGGCCTGAGCTGGCGTGCTGTGGCGTTGGCGACTGATTGCATGGATTTCTGCGAACTGCTGAAGATAGCGCCGGACCAGAAGGGTTTCGCGGCCCTCGCGCACGTCTATCTCTTTTCGCCTTCCGGCGCGCCGGTCGGGTTCAATGTGCTGGCGCAAGGCCAAGGGACTCTCCGCGTATGGCTGAACGGGAAGGCGCTCTACTCCAGCGGCAACAACGTGGATATTGATCCAGGCGTGCGTTTGTCACTCACACTCCAAATCGGGTGGAATCTGCCGTTCCGCTCTTCTTGCATGTTGCTGCGCGCGGGTCTATAACGTGGCCAATTCCTCGCTGGGAGTGGGGCTCGAAGTGGTGGTTAACGCATAGGTTTTATCCGCACTGCGGCCGTCTAGAGACGCAGCCGTTGGGAAGAGACTTGTTCGGCGCAGTGCGGATAGAACCCGTTGAACTAAACCGCTGAGGGGAAGACGCACG
>JBEKKG010000789.1:0-3947 GCA_050010835.1 Planctomycetota bacterium | reverse complement strand
CAGTAAATGCGTGGCCCAGAGCGTACCGCGGGCGTCCCGCCCGCCTTCGTCCTCGCGCCCTGCCGGCCTGCCACGGGCGGGCGGGACGCCCGCGGTACATTTGCTGACATGCACCCATCAGGTTTGGGTGCATGGCAGCAGATGCAGGTCTCCTATGGAGCGCCGGCGTCCCGCCGGCTTTCGTCGGCGCGCCATTACATCGCCGGGCATAGGCCGGCGGGACGCCGGCGCTCCATTTGCTGCCATCACACATCAGGTTTTTTCCGTAGCGCGCTGTGGATTTACCGCAACGGCGCGCCGCACCTTTCGCCGAATCGTGCGCCCGCAATTTAGGCAAAATACGGGACGACAGCAGCTTGCACTCGACGCCCTGCCGCGCGCCGGTATATTTTGCCAGCGACTGGGGTGCAGTCATCTAAGGAGGTTTGCCCATGCTTCGGAGAATGGTTCGCCAGGCTGTCCACGTTTCATTCCTGCTTGCCGCGGCGCTGCTCGTGCTGCTGCCGGCTTGCGACAAGGAAAAGGAGGCGGCGGAGAAGGCTGACGCCAAACCGCCTGCTGCCGCGGCGTCCGCGGGCAAGGCCGGCGGGCCGGAGTGGAAGAGCCTCTTCGACGGCAAGACGTTCGCCAACTGGAAGGAAACGGACTTTGGCGGAAAGGCCAAGCCGCGCATCGAGAACGGCACAATCATCCTGCCTGCGGGCAACATGATGACCGGCATCACTTACACGGGCAGCGATTACCTCAAGATGAATTACGAGATCGAGCTGGAGGCGCAACGGGTGGAAGGGGGCGACTTCTTCTGCGGGCTGACTTTCCCCGTGGGCGATTCCGCGGCCTCCCTGATCCTGGGCGGCTGGGGCGGAACGCTTTGCGGGATTTCCTGCCTGGATGGCGGGGACGCCGCGAACAACGAGACCACGAAAATGATCACCTTCGAGGACAAGCGCTGGTACAAGGTGCAGTTGCGGGTGGAAGAGTCCCGGATCGCCGCCTGGCTGGATGACGAGAAGCTTGTGGATGCCAAGACGAAGGGGCGCAAAATTGACGTGCGCATCGAGATGGAGTCCAGCAAGCCGCTGGGCATCGCCACGTACTCGACCACCGGCGCCATACGCAACCTGCGTATGCGCAAGCTCCAGGCTGACGAATTAACGAAGGAACAGGAGTGAGGATGGATCACCGGATTTGTGCCACGGATATGCCGCCGCAACGCGGCGGCTTATCCGTGCTACCCGCGGCCGGCACGGATGGGGCCGCGCCAAACAGCCGGCGCGGCCTCATCCGTGGCACAAGTCCGGTTACGTACCCCCGGAGTGAGGATTTTCGATTTTTGATTTTCGATTTTCGATTAGCCCGATATATTATCTACGGGAACCGGGGGAGAAGTAACACAACTACTCAGGAGGGCCAGTCATGATCAGTGCCAAGCTGCAGGACGCAATCAACGAACAGATCAAGAACGAGTTCTACTCGGCCTACTTGTATCTCGCCATGTCCGCGCATTGCGAGTCGGCGAACCTGCCGGGTTTCGGGGCCTGGCTCAAGGTCCAGAGCAATGAGGAACTGGGCCACGGCATGAAGCTCTACGAGTTCCTCGTTGACCGCGGGGCGCGCGTGACGCTCCACGCCATCGCGCAGCCCCAGGCCATCTACAAGTCCACCCTGGCGCTCTTCGAACACGTCCTGGCGCACGAACAAAAAGTGACCGGCATGATTCACAGCCTCTATGAACTCGCTCTGAAGGAGAAGGACTATCCCGCGCAAGTGCTCCTGCACTGGTTCATCAACGAGCAAGTCGAGGAAGAAAAGAATGCCACGCAGATCGTGGAACAACTGCGCATGATCCCGGAGAAGGGCGGCGCCCTGCTCTTCCTCGACAGGCACATGGGCAAGCGCGAAGCGGAAAAGGAGTAGGACAGCCTTTTCAGGCTGTCCGGACAGGCTGGAAAGCCTGTCCTACTTCTTCACCGTTGCGGCGACACCGGTCAGATAATTCATGCGCTCCTTGTTGGCTTCGGCCAGGTCAGGGTAGTCTTTTTTCAGGGCCTCGAGCGCGGGGAGCGCGTCCGCGGCCTTGGCGCTCTTCAGTGTGGCCTCCAGCTCAGTGACTGAAGACTCGAACTTGAGCAGGCGGGTCAGAGCGGCGCGCTGCTCGAAGAGCGCCATCCACGGGGGCAGGTCTGGTTTCTTCAGACGCTTGGCAAGCTGCAGCGCCGGTTCTTCGTTGCCCAGGCCAAAAGAGAAGGCCGCCAGGTCGGCCATGCCGGAGGGCTTGGCCGAGTCGAGGGCCAGGGCTTTGAAAAAGACCGCCTGGGGCAACTGCGCCACGTCCACGGGCATTTCCATGCCCTGCGACTTGATGAAAGCCTTGTTGCCCACCACGCGCGCGACGCTGCCGGTCAGTTTCAGTTTCTCGATCTGCACCGGGTCCGCCGGCGGCGTCTTCGCCAGGTTGGCGACGGCCTGGGTGTAGAGGGCCTGCGCCCTCTCCAGTACGGCAACCAGGGGCTGCAGCTCAGGCCCCGTGACGCTCTTGGCCAGGCGCAGCTCCTGGTCCAGTTTCTGGGCGGGGTCGAGTTCCTTCTTGGCGAGCTTCTCGAAGCTTTCGCAGGCTTGAATTACGGCGTGCTGCGCTTCGCTGACGATCGCCGGGAACTCGTGGCGGATCGAGACGAGAATCTCAACAGTGCCGACCATGTACCAGAAGGCGCCCTCATTGTTGCTGTCATTGAGATTGCTGATGCGGATGTCGTTCTGGCCGCTTTTCAGGATTCCCGCCGGGATGGGATACTGTTGCTCGGACCAGTCGAATTTCTTGGGCGCGGTGTCCCTGCCGTTGTAGACTTCCTGGTCATTGATTACGAACTTGATGAGCGCCGGGTCTTTGCCTTCATTCAATGTGGAGATGACGAGCACCCCGGCATCGTACAAGTCCGGGGGCAAAGTGAATGTGCCGGTCAGCGTGTGGCGGGTCGAGCGCTTGCCCCAGATGGCTCTGGCCGGCCTGCCTTTACCGCCGAAGTTGTCGCAATTGCCGCCCCCTTTGAACTCCTTGCATTGCAGCTTGCAGGCGGAATTGAACTGGCCCAGCCCCAAGACCTGCGTGCCGGGCGCGAGTGGCGGCGGGGTGGGCGTGGCGGGCTTGGCGGCCGGCGGCGTTGCCGGCTTGGCGGCCACGGCCTTGGGCTTGGTGGCCACTCCGGACCTGTCCCAGTAGACCGTGCCGCCGAACTGGTCGAAGGACCAGCCGGTGACGGACTCGCGCTCCTTCTCGATGCCAATCTCGCTGCCGCGCACTTCCAGGCGCACCCATTCGCCGGTTTTCGGCAGCGCCCCGGCCTGCAAGCGGCTCGGCGAGAAGTTGCTGCCAAGCTGGATCTCGTCGGCGCCCCAATAGGCCCGGTGCTCCCAACTGCCCCCGAACTGCCATTCCAACATGAGCTCCTTGGGAGGATTGTCGGGATCAAGGCACACGTAGGTGAAGAGCACGTCTCCGGGACTGGCATGCAACGGCGGATTGGCGTCGTGGAAGGAGTGCTGTTGCAGCCCTTGGGCCTTCCCCAGCCCTTCCTTGGCGGACACGGTATGCGAGCGCGTGCCGCTATAGACCGGCTCCGGAGGCACGGCCCACTTCCACGAGTCGGACTTGAGTGTGCCGTCAGCCTTCGCGCCCGGGGGCAGAGCGCCTTCGATCCAAATGGTCTCGCCGGGCGCGGGCGGGACCGTGCTCGGGTTGTGCTCGCTCAACGCAGGCCCAACCTTGGCGGCAGAGGATTCGGGAGTCTTGCCCGGGGACGCCGGAGTGGCGGGTTTTGCCTCCTTCGCAGCCTTGGGCGGCTCCGCAGGAGGCGGCTCCGTCGCGCCGTGCTCAGCGACGGTTTTCGGCGCCTCAGCGGTCACCGGCGCCGGCGTTTTGTGCTCAGGACCGGGCGGTTCGGATTTGT
>JBEKKG010000788.1:0-3954 GCA_050010835.1 Planctomycetota bacterium | reverse complement strand
GCTGCGCCCAGCTCCCGCTGGGCTTGCCCCCGGCTACAATCCGCCGTCCCTCCGGGACGAAACTGCGTGCACTACAAAGGCAAGGCTCAGGCAAAGCCCGGTAACGTTGCTACAGTCTCTTTTTTTCATAGGAATTGCGCGGCGCGCGGTATATCATCTTGTAGGGGGTCGGTGCCGGAAGGAGGAGAGAATGAATCTGCGCTCTTGTGCGGCCGTCGCGTTCAGCCACTTGTTTTTGTGGTGCCTCTTATGCCTGGGCGCGGAGACGCCGCCTGCCGCTGCGCCTGAGCAGGCGAAATCCCCGCCCAAGAAGGCGGAATGGGTTGAGTCCGGCATCGGAGTTGCGCAGATCGAGAACGACTGGCTCCACGCTGATTCTCTGCGCAATAGCGCGCGCGCCCCGTCCGGCGGCGCCCCGCGCGGGAGTGTCACGCCCGAACAGGACGCTGCCGGCGGCGTTGACGGAGTCAAGGACGGCAAGTGGGGCTTTCACACGGAGAACGAGGAGAAGCCCTGGTGGCAGGTGGACCTGGGCGCCTCCACGCCGCTCGACCACGTGTTCCTCTATAACCGCTGCGATGACTGTGGCGGACGCAACGCCCACATCCTGGTGCTGCTCTCCGATGACGGCAAGACCTTCCAGCAGGCGTACCAGAACCCGGGCATCGTGTTCTACGGCTTCACGGACAAGAAGCCGCTCTCCGCGCCGTTGAAGGGCGCCGCCGCGCGCTACGTGCGGTTGCAGTTGCCCGACAAGAACTATCTGCACCTGGATGAGGTCGAAGTTTACCCCGTGGGCAGCGAGGAGAACATTGCCAGAGGCAAGCCCGCCTCGCAGAGCAGCATCAGCGAGTGGTCCGCGGTACACGGCAAACCGGCGCCCGCGGCGGCAAAGCCCACGGCAAAACTGCCTGAGCCCGTCGGGCCGTTCTACACGGCCAAGGCCCTGGAGCGCGGGTTGAAACTGGCGGAGGAACTGCGCGGACTGGGCCTCAACACGGACGCGGAGACTGCCGCGCTCCAGCAGGCCGCCGCACAACTCAAGGAACTTCCAGCCGAGGCTCCAGTTGAAACCCAGCGCAAGTTGTACATGGATGTCCGCTGGGCCGTGCGCCGGATGGCGCTCAAGAATCCCCTGCTGGACTTCGACACCGTGCTCTTCGTCAAGGGCGCTCCGGGACGCTTCCCGCACATGTCGGATCAATACTATGGCTGGTGGTCGCGGCCTGGCGGCGGCGTGTTCCTGCTCCAGGGGATAAAAGGCGGCAACCCCAGGTTGAAATGCCTGACTGAGAACTTCGAGCCAGGGAGTTTCATCCGCCCCGAACTCTCTTATGATGGCGAGAAGATCCTTTTCGCTTATTGCAAGTTCTACGCTAACGTCCCCGACTTGCGCGACAAGGCCAAGAAGTCGAACCTGCCGGAAGACGCGTTCTACCACGTTTATGAGATTTCCCTGGACGGCAGCAGCAGCCGGCAGTTGACTCACGGCCGTTACGACGACTTTGACGCGCGTTACCTGCCCGGCGGGGACATTATGTTCTGCTCCACGCGCAAAGGGCTGGCGCTGCAAGTGTGCAAAGCCAGCGCGGCGGCCACGGCCAGCGCCGACCTGCCGGACAGCTACGTCCGCTGCGGCGGCGACAACTATCGCCCGGTGCCGGTGTTCACGCTCCACGCCATGTCGCCCGACGGGCAGAACCTGCGCCCGCTCTCGGCCTTCGAGAATTTCGAATGGATGCCGACCGTGGCCAACGACGGCCGCATTATCTACACGCGCTGGGACTACATTGACCGCTTCAACGGCCACTTCTTCAGCCTCTGGTCCACCAACCCCGACGGCACCAATTCGCAGCTCGTCTACGGCAATTACACGGTGCGGCCGCAAGTGAAGACCGACGTGCGGGCCATCCCCGGTTCGCCGAAGCTGGTCTTCACCGCCAGCGCGCACCATTCGATCACGGGCGGTTCCCTGGTGCTGCTGGACCGCGCGCGCGGCCAGGAGGATGCCGCGCCTATCGTGCGCTTGACCCCCGAGGTGCCGTTCCCGGAGACGGAAGGCGGGGCGAACATGTATTACGCCAACCCCTATCCGCTCTCGGAAGAGCACTACCTCGTGGCCTGGAGCGACCGCAGGCTCCCGCCGCATTGCCGCGTGGACGACACCAACCAGAATCCCGTCAACGCGACCGGCATCTACCTCTATGACGCCTTTGGCAACCTGGACCTGTTGTACCGCGATCCGGAGATCTCCAGCCTCTGCCCCATTCCCGTCAAGGCGCGGCCCAAGCCGCCGGCACTGGCGGACACCGTGGCCTGGGACGGCCCGCAGGAAGGCCGTTTCCTGTTGCAGGACGTGTATCAGGGCCTCTCCGGCATCGCCCGCGGGGCCGTCAAGCGGCTGCGCGTGGTCGCCGTGCCGCCCAAGGTCCAGCCGCACATGAACAACCCGAACCTGGGCATCTCCGCCGAGGATCCGGGAAAGTACGTGCTGGGGACGGTGCCGGTTGAGGAAGACGGCTCGGCTTTCTTTCGCGCGCCCAGCGGCATGCCTGTGTTCTTCCAGGCCCTCGACGACAAAGGGCTGGCCGTGCAAACCATGCGCAGCCTGACGTACGTGCAGCCGGGACAAACGCTGGCCTGCGTCGGCTGCCACGAATCGCGCGACGCCGCGCCGCTGCTGGGCCACCAACGCTCGTTGGCGGCGGCGCGCGAGCCGTCCAAGCTGACTCCAGGTCCCGAGGGTTCCTGGCCGCTGCGCTTCGACCACCTGGTTCAGCCGGTGCTGGATCAGCACTGCGTCTCATGCCACAAGCCCGGCGGCGAGAATGCCAAGGCCGCGGCGCTGGATCTGTCGCCGGCCAAGTCCTACGGCAACCTTTTGTCATTCGCCGGGAAGGACCTGCACAAACTGGCCTTTGAGAAGGACCGCTCCATTGCCGGCGAATGTCCCGCGCGGAAGTGCAAGCTGCTGGCGGTCATCGCCGACAAGGCGCACGAAAGCGTCAAGCTGGACCCGGAAAGCTTCGACCGCCTGGTGACCTGGATGGACGTCTACGCCCAACTGCGCGGCCACTACAGCGACAAACAAGAACAGGAACTCGTCGAGCTGCGGCAGAAACTGGCCGGGCTGTTCACGAAGTGATGATTGGCCTGCAACTCTACTCCGTCCGCCGTTTGACAGGCGGCGGCTTCCCGAACCTGCTCAAGGTGATCAAGGAGATGGGGTTCGCGGGCGTCGAACTGGCGGGGCTGCGCGATTACTGCCGCGAGCCCGCAACGTTGCGCAAGCTTCTGGACGATGCCAGCCTGCAGTGCTGCGGGGCGCACGTGCGGCTGAGCGCTCTGTGCGGCGACAAGCTGAAGGAAACCGTCGCGTTCAGCCGGGCCATCGGCAATCGGTTTCTGATCGTGCCGTGGATGATCCTGCTCACGCGCCAGGGGTGTCAGGAGCGTGCCGGGTTCTTCAGTGCGGTTGCGGACAAGCTTAAGGCCGAAGGTCTGTATATCGGGTATCACGCGCATAGCTGTGACTTCCGCCTTATGGCGGGCACGACTCCCTGGGACGAGTTCTTCAGCCACACCGGTCCGGACGTCGTGATGCAACTTGACACTGGCAACTGTCTGCGTGGCGGCGCGGACCCCGCAACGTACCTGGCTCGGTATCCCGGCCGCGCGCGGACCATGCACCTCAAGGAATATGGCGGCAGGTCTATTGGCGAAGGCTGCGTGCCGTGGCGACAGGTACTGGACTTGTGTGCGGCCAGCGGCCGGACGGAGTGGCTTATCATCGAGGATGAGGGCGGTGGTGCGGAGGCCCTGCGGACCGTCCAGCGGTCGCTCGACAACCTGCGGGGTCTCTTGAGCAGCGGCGGTGCCTCACTTCTTCTTTAGCCCGCATTTCTCACCACTCATTCAACACAGAGGACACAGAGTGCGCAGAGGAAAGAACAT
>JBEKKG010000787.1:0-3960 GCA_050010835.1 Planctomycetota bacterium | reverse complement strand
AAGAAGGCTTCCAGCACCAGGTCCAGGACATCCAGAAGGACAAATTCGCGGTCTCCGTCCTTTTCACGGGCCTGAAAATTGCCTACAAGGACAAAAAGAAGGTTGACATTCCGGCCGTCGGGCGGGCGGAACAGATCGAGTATCAGCTCGGCAGCAAGATTCTGGAGTTGACCCTGGACAAGAAACCCGTGATCGCCGTAGACGTCCCCCCGGCGCCACCCAACCAGATGATGCAGCAGATGGGCCGCCAGCCGCAGCCGAGCGGATATGAGTGGCTGCAGCACGGCTGGGGCGAGGATGCCGCCAAGTTTGAGTTCAAGACGGTGAACCTGAGCGAGAACAACAGCATTCCCGCTGACGCGGCTTTGTTCGTCCTGGTACGGCCCAAGGAGTTGGACGAGCGGCAGCGCTACGAAGTGGTGAAATACCTGGCTGGCGGGGGCAAGGTCCTGCTGCTGGCCAGCCCCTTCAAAGTGGCCCACGAATTCGGCTGGCGCGCCTCGAAGACTCCCACGGGGCTGGAAGACTACCTGGCTACGGTGGGCATCACGTTCAACCCGGATTTTGTATGCGACCACTCGAACCTGAGAATGCCCAAGAGCCTTAACGTGTTTACGGGCGAGATCGAGTACTCCCATAATCCCTTCTTTGTGCGCATCCTGGGAGAAAACATAGACCAGGAGTCGGTGCTGACCCGCTTCATGCCCGGGTTGCTCATGCCCAGTCCCGCCGAAATCAAGGTGGATCAAGCGCTGGTGCAGAAGAACGGCCTGACCGAGCGCCTCCTGGCGAAGACCTCCAGGCAAAGCTGGACCATCCCCTTCAACGAAGCGGTCAACCCCGAAAACGAAATGAAGTACGACGCAGATACCAAGACGTTCACCGGCGCCAAGACCGTCTTTGTGATGCTGGAAGGCCAGTTCCCCTTCCCTTACGAGGGCAAGCCGGCGCCGGAATGGAAGCCCGAAAGCTCTGACGACAAAGATAAGGACAAAGCCAAGGAGAAAGACAAGAGCAAGGAACAGAAGCCGCCGGAAATCGCCAAAGTCGAGTTGAAGCCGGGTGCGCTGGTGCTCTGCTCCTCGCCGGAAGCCTTCCACTCCATGTACCTGCAAGACCGCAACATCGGCCAACAGATGCAGGGCAATGCCTCGCTGGTTGTGAACATTGCCGAGACGTTCAGCCTGGGCGATGACTTGGTCAAACTGCGCTCCCGGCACTATGAGACGCGCTCGATTGACATCCTGGAGGGCAAAGACTCGAAGCGCAACTGGATTAAGTTCTTTCTGATCGCCGGCATGCCGCTGGTGGTGTTCGCCTTCGCGGTGGGACGCGCAATGTGGCGCAGCTACACGCAGAACCGGTACGAGCGCGGCTTCGCGGAAACGACAGGCCCTTCGAGTTTCACGACGTAATGGGAGCGCCGGCGTCTCGCCGGCCTGTGGTTACAAGAGACAAGTCCGCAAGTGACAAGCAACAGGTGACAAGTGAACAATGATTAAGCCCAACATGATCATCGTACTGCTCTTGCTGTGCGCCCTGCTGGGCGTCGGGTTCCTGCTCATCAAGGGCGACCGGCCCGCGGTGAAGCCGCCCTCAGGCCAGGGCGAAAAGCTGCTCAAAGGCTTCAACCGCGACAGCGTCAAGACCATAGAAATCAAGAAGGGCGGCGTGACCCTCAAGCTGCTGAAGAAGGACAAGGAAAAGGACTGGACCCTGGCCAGCCATAAGGGGCGCGCCGCCAAGAGAGACCGCGTGGACACGCTGCTGGACAACGTCGGCATGGCCAGCAAGGATCCCCGCAACAGCACCGACGCCAAGCTCTTCCATCTGGATGAGAAGAACCGCACGGAAGCCGTGTTCGAAAGCGATGCGGCTAAAGTGACCCTCTACATCGGCAAGAGCCCCGACTACAACAAGTCCTTCGTGCGCACCGAGGAGGGCGGGCCGATCTATGAAGTTGACCGCGGGCTGGACACCGACGCCGGTGTGCGCACGGAAGGCGACAACCGCATCCTGGACCCGGCTTATTTCTACGACCTCAGCATCAAGCTCGCCTCCAGCGCCGACGACATCATTGACATCGCCGTCAAGAAGGGCCACGAAGTCGTCCGCGTGCAGAAAGTCCTGCCGGGGAAAGGCCCGGTGCAGCCGAAGCAGGAACTCGGCAAAGATGAAAAGCCGGTCTGGTGGGTCACTGAGCCGGAAGGCGGGCCGGCGGACGACAGCAACGTCAGCAGCATCGCCTCGAACTTCACCAACCTGAATGCCAAGTCCTATGCCGACAACGTGCCGGAAAAGGAACGCGGCCTCGACAAGCCCAGCGCCAAGGTCGTGCTGCGCCTCAAGGACGGCACGCAACAGACGCTCACCTTCGGCAAGATTGACTCGGACGACGTGATCCTCAGTATCGCCGGCAAGCCGGACCCGTATAAGGTCTATAAGTACGTTTACGATTCCGTCACCAAGGACCTGAAGAAGAAAGAAGAAGAGAAGAAAGACGAAAAGAAGGCCGAGGCCGCCCCGCTGAAGACCGAGGTCAAGCCGCCGGAACCAAAGAGCGCTGCCGAGCCGGCGAAGAATCTCGTGGCCCCCACCACACCTCCGACGCCGCCCGCGAAGATCGAACAGGAAGCCAAACCCATCCTCCCGCCCGCAGTGACCAAGGAGTCTGAGCCAAAACCCAAGCTCGAGGAGAAGAAGTAGAACGCATTGAAACCGCAGATGCACGCAGATGTACGCAGATGAGGAAGAATTGAATTGTTATCTGCGTTAATCTGCGCTCACCTGCGGTTCAAAAGAACTCTCTCAGGTCGGGAGATCCTCATGAGAAACCTGTACAAGCTGGCGCTTTTCATGTTGCCAGGCGTGCTGTTCTGTATTGCGCGCGGCGAAGAGAAGCCCTGGCAGGACTCCTTCAACCTGGACGAACAGAACCTTGGCCCCACGGGCAAGAACCCTTACTTCATCCTCGAGCCTGGCTATCAGCTCGTTTGCCAGGGAGAGGAAGAGGGCGAGGATACGGTCATCACTATCACCGTCTTGAATGAAACCAAGAAGATCGGAAACGTCGAAACCAGCGTCGTCGAGGAGCGGGAAACTGAGGACGGAGAACTGTCTGCCATCACCAAGCATTACTACGCAGTGGATAAGACGACCAACAGCGTCTACTACTTCGGCGCGGACGTGGATGTGTACGAGGACGGCAAGGTCGCCGGCCACAAAGGAAGCTGGCGGGCCGGCGCCAACGGCGCAAAGTACGGCTTGATGATGCCGGGCGCGCCGCAGGCCGGTGACCGCTACTGTCAGCAGACCGCGCCCGGCGCCGCCATGGACAGAGCGGAGGTCGAGGATCTCTCCGAGACCGTCAAGACGCCTGCGGGCGAGTTCAAGAACTGCCTGAAGATCAAGGAGACCTCGGCCCTCGATCCCGCTGAGAAGTCCTACAGGTACTATGCCGCCGATATCGGCCTGGTCAGGGACGGCGAACTCAAGCTTATCAAGCACGGCCAGACGAAAAAGTAGGGCAGGCATCTTGCCTGCCCTGCAATGCCGGCTGGAAGCTTGGCAACCGTTCAGTCCGAGCCGCGACCGTGAGGGAGCGGTCGCATCACTCCCATTCTTCCCCATTCTTCCCATAGCAGGCAACGCAGCGGTACCCGTGGCCGCTTGCTGACGCGCGCGGCTCGGACACGGAACGGCTGTCCGCAGACTTATTCGTCCAGGATGCGCTTGCGGCGCAGGATGTGATGGTAGTGTCTGGCGAAGCGGTGTGCTTCATCGCGGACGTACTGCAAGAGGCGCAGCGCGGGCGAGCGGCGGGGGAGGCGAATGCCGCCGGGTTCTGCGAGCGTATAGATGATTTCTTCCTTCTTAGCCAACGATGCCAGGAACGGATTCCGGGGACATGACCCGATTTCCGGCTGTTTGGAAATCGGGATCGTGTCCCCGGAATCCGCG
>JBEKKG010000786.1:0-3961 GCA_050010835.1 Planctomycetota bacterium | reverse complement strand
CGCCAATGTCACCGACGTCGTCGTGCTGGTCGTCTCCGCAGTGGACGGCGTCATGCCCCAGACAGAGGAGGCCATCAGCCACGCCAAGCAGGCGCAGAAGCGCATTGTCGTGGCGCTGAACAAGATGGATTTGCCCGAAGCCAACGCCGACCGCGTCAAGGGCCAACTGGCCGCCAAAGAGCTTTTCGTGGAAGGCTACGGCGGCGACGCGGGGTGCGTCGAGGTCTCCGCCAAGACGGGCAAGGGGGTGGATGAATTGCTGGACCGCATCCTCCTCGAAGCGGAGATGCTGGAACTCAAATCCAACCCGGTGAAGCCCGCGGTCGGGACGGTCGTGGAAGCCCACAAAGACCAGGGGCGCGGCATTGTCTGCACCCTGCTCGTCCAGGAAGGCCAGCTTCATCCGGGCGACATCGTCATCTGCGGGCACGCCTACGGCACCGTGCGCCAGCTCTTTTCCGACACCCTGCGCCCGATGGCCGAAGCCGGCCCCAGCACGCCCGTGCTGGTCACGGGGCTCAATGACGTGCCCTTGCCCGGCGAGCGCTGCCACGTGCTGGAGTCCATCAAGGAGGCCGCCGAGATCGCCGACCAGCGCGCCATGCGCCTGCGCCAGGAAGGCCTGGTCAAGCGCATCCACGTCACCCTTGAGAACCTCAGCGACCTGCTGGCCAGAGGCAGCGTCGCCGCGCTCAAGATCGTCCTCAAGGTGGATGTGCAAGGCTCCCTGGCGCCCTTGCGCAACGCCATCATGGAACTGGCCCGCGCCGACGCGCGCATTGACGTCCTCCACGACGGCGTGGGGGCCATCAATGAGACCGACGTGCTCCTGGCCGACGCTTCGGACGCCATCGTCATCGGCTTCGGCGTCGCCGCCGACCCCAACGCCCGCCGCCTGGCCGAAGAGCGCAACGTGGAAATCCGCGTTTACAACATCATCTACGACGTGATAGACGAAGTCCGCAAGGCCCTGGAAGGCCTGCTCAAACCTATCGAGCGCGAAGTGATCCAGGGCCACACCACTGTGCGCCAGACCTTCCGCATCACCAAGGTCGGCACCGTGGCCGGCTGTTTCGTCAGTGACGGCCTGATCACGCGGCAGAGCAACGTGCGGCTGCTCCGCGACGGCAAGCCCGTCTGGAGCGGGAAGATCGCCAGCCTCAAGCGCCAGAAGGAGGATGCCCGCGAAGTGCGCCAGGGCTTCGAGTGCGGCATCAAGCTGGACGGTTACGACGACATCAAGCCGGCGGATACGCTGGAGGCGTTCATCACGGAAACGGTGAAGAGGACGCTGGAATAAGGGGCCGTGGCATGGCAACCGGCCTGCCTGACAAAGACCAGATATTGAAAGCAATCCGAGATGCCGCCAAAACTCTCGGACGAGCGCCATCCCGCGCCCAATTCTTCAGCGTGTCGGGCGTGAGCCAGCGTCAAATGCTGAAGCACTTTACAAGTTGGCGAGAGGCGGTTCTTGCGGCAGGGCTTGAGCCAAATTTGTCTAACTTACGATTGGATCCATCGGTTCTGCTTCAAGACTGGGGCGAGATGGTTCGGCGAGAGCGCCGTATCCCAACTGTAAACCAATATCAACGTGCGGGCAGATACAGTCCAGATAGTTTTGAGAAGAATTTCGGAGCCTGGAGGAACATTCCCGGTCGGTTCAAAGCCTTTGTTGAATCCCGTACAGAATGGGCGGATGTGGTTGCACTGATCCCGACGGAGGTAAACCAACCCTCGCCCTCTATACCGCAACCTGGGACAACGGCAGATGCGTCATCTGCAATCGAAGTCACTCAACGCCACGGAAAGCTCGATAGCCGCCCCACCTATGGAAATCCCATTGATTTCCGCGGGCTGCGCCATGAACCGGTCAACGAGCAGGGCGTGGTTTTTCTCTTTGGAATGGTGGCCCGTGAACTGGGTTACCTCGTTGAAGCCATGCAAGCCGGATACCCTGACTGCGAAGCCAAGCGGCAGGTTGAGGCAGGCAAGTGGCAACGTGTTCGGATTGAGTTCGAGTATGAAAGCCGTAACTTCCGTGACCATGGGCACCCCCCAGACGGTTGCGACATCATAGTCTGCTGGCGGCACAATTGGCCGGAGTGCCCTTCGAATCTGGAAGTTGTAGAACTCAGTCGGGTCATCAAGACACTGGCAGCAGACGAAGCTTGATGGGGCCGCAATTGGCCTTGGCCAAGCACTTCGGGTATGGTATACTCTTAGTATGGAAACAGCGACGCTTAGCATTGAAGTTGAAGCCAGTGCCGCGGAGGCTTTTGCTGCAGCACCTGCCGAAGAAAAACGCAAGATGCAACTCTTGCTCAGCCTGCGTCTGCGTGAGCTTACTTCTCTTCCTCGCCGGCCGCTCAAGACCATTATGGATGACATCGGCAGGAAAGCCGAGGCCCGTGGGATGAACCCAGGCGTCCTGGACTCGATACTCCATGGCCACTGAACGGCGCACTGTATTTGACGCCAACGTTGTTGTCAGCGCCCTGCTTCTGCCCCGGTCAGTCCCCCGCCAAGCATTCGACAAAGCGCACGACCAAGGAAAGTTGTTGGTTTCCGCGGAGACTGTGGCCGAACTGGACGACGTCTTGAGGCGCGAAAAGTTCAACAAATACCTGCCTGAGGATGAACGTCTGGAGTTCCTGGCCGCTTTGGTGGCGGATGCGGAGTCGGTTGAGGTGGACTGCGTTATCATAGACTGCCGCGACCCGAAGGACAACAAGTATCTGGAGTTGGCTGTCAGCGGCAAAGCGGGCGTAATTGTTAGTGGAGACCCTGATCTCCTGGCCTTGCACCCTTTTCGCGGCATCGCAATCCTAACGCCTCGGGACTTTCTGACGGGTGACATGTAAAGTACCAGGCAATGTCCCCTGGCATAGTCGTCATGGGGTCACGAGGCGCAGTGCAATTTCAGCACCTTGACCTCAGATTCGATTCGGCCCTGGCCCCTGTCCTTTTCCATCTCCAAGTCATATCTTGCCTGAAGGGCCAGCCAGAACCGTTCCGAGAGGCCAAAATAACGCGATAATCTCAAAGCGGTATCAGCGCTAATGGCACGCTTGCCCTGGATGATCTCAATTAGCCGGCGAGCCGGAACACTGATGTCCTTGGCCACCTGGTATTGGTTGATACCCAGAGGCTTCAGGAATTCCTCCATAAGGATCTCTCCCGGATGGATGGGCACAGGATTTTTCTTCTTCATTGCTCTAATGATAATCCATAAACTCCATTCATGCCTTTCCCCTTTTGACTTTTCCCTTTTTCCCTCTTACTTTTGTCTTGCCATGTGGATCGCCGTCTTACGCATTGACCTGCTCATCCCCGGCTCCCGTTCCCTGAAGGACCGGCGCCAGGCCGTGCGCAGTTTGAAGGAGCGGCTGCGCAGCAGGTTCGGCGTGTCTTGTGCGGAGGTGGGCGAACTGGACAGTTGGACGCGCGCCAGTCTGGGCGTTGCAACCGTGTCCAATGAGAAAGCCTTCCTTCAGGAGCTGACGGACCAGATAAGCCGCTACGCCCGCAACGACCCGCGCGTGCAGGTGACTAACGGGGTGCACGATCTGTTCCGCTATGATGAGGAGTTGCACGCATGAAACTGCGCAATGAACGCCTGAAAGAAGTGATCCGCGAAGAGGCCGCTGAAACCATCACTCAGGGCCTGTCGGATCCCCGCATCGGTTTCTGCACGGTGACCCGTGTGGCGCTGACCGAGGACCTTTCGTATTGCATCGTCTACGTTTCCGTGCTGGGCAGCGACGGTGTCAAATCGCGCACCATGCACGCCCTGCAGGATGCCCGCGGCCTGCTCCAGTCGCGCATCGCCAAACGCATGAAGACCCGCACCACGCCGCAGTTGAGCATCGAGCTGGACGAGAGCATCGAGCACTCATTCACTCTCCTCGACAAGATCAAGAAAGCGCGGGCATCAGACCCCGATGGCGGCAAAACCGAGGCC
>JBEKKG010000785.1:0-3961 GCA_050010835.1 Planctomycetota bacterium | reverse complement strand
CGCATTGATGGCGTGCTCTCCCGTTCTGGCAAGTGCGGCTCCGTACACGCAACTCCCGCAACCGATCCTGCACTGTGGTTGTATGTACACGTTACCCTCTGCACAGTTGTCCCGCGGTGGACAAGGCGGCCCCAATGGTCCCTCCACTATCTAATACGTATTTCGCGTGCAAAGTATGGTTTGAGAGGGCCAGAGGGCTTCTGCCATAGGGATTCAGAGGCCCTACGGCGGGGACCGAGGGAGGGGGGGTTGAACTAACTTCCCAGGGGAGTTTACCCCCCCGTTCGTGGCGCGTGGGCCGCGGTTGGGGCTCAGGGGCTCAGGGACAGAGCGGTATTTAAGGCGCGCTTTGTCGTTCCCGCAAATGCGGCTCTGTCCACCTCGGCCTCCTTCGGCTATTCACAACCTGGATGTTGGCCCCGTGGGGGGTGCAGGCAAAGAGCCGCACTTATGGCGCGCTCCCTCGTCCCGCAAATGCGGCTCTGTCCCTGTTGTATTCCCACACGGCATCACACGCCCAGCACCTCACGCACCTTCCTGGCCAGCGTCGTCGGCGTGAAAGGCTTCTCAATGAACGACAGTTTCTCCCAATTCACGCCATGATTCAGCATCACGTTATCCGTGTAGCCGGACATGAAGAGCACCTTAACCTGTGGATGCTTGGCCAGCACTCGTTCAGCCAACTCCTTCCCGCTCAGATCCGGCATCACCACGTCGGTCACCAGGAGGTGCAGCGGTCCCGTATGCCCTTCGGCGAGCCGCAGCGCGTGCTGCGAACCTGCGCCCACGAGCACCTTGTAGCCGAGATGCTGAAGTGTTTCCTGCACCATATTTCTGATGTCCTTGTCATCATCCACCACCAGCACCGTCTCGCCTCGCGCCTCCACAACAGCCACCGCCGCACGCGGTCCCGATGTCGGCGCTGCCGGGTCCACTCTCGGGAGGTACACCTTGAACGTCGTGCCTTGGCCCACTTCGCTGTAGACGGCGATGCTGCCGCCAGACTGTTTGACGATGCCATAGACGACCGATAGACCCAAGCCCGTGCCCTTGCCCAGTTCCTTCGTGGTGAAAAACGGCTCGAAAAGGTGCGAGAGCACCTCGGATGACATGCCACTGCCCGTGTCGCTGACGGCCAGCATGACGTGGAGGCCAGGCCCAACGTCGGGGTGGACTCTGGCATACGCCTCGTCCAGAGTCACGTTGGCGGTCTCGATCAGCAGTTTCCCTCCCTTGGGCATGGCGTCGCGAGCGTTGACACACAGGTTCATGATGACCTGCTCGATGTGCCCGGGATCAGCGCGGATGTGTCCGGCATCGGGCGCCAGGGCCAATGTCACCTTGATGTCCTCGCCGATCAGCCGGCGCAGCATCTTCTCGAAGTCGGTGACCAACGGGTTGAGGCCGAGCACCTTCGGCTGGACGACCTGCTTACGGCTGAAGATCAGAAGTTGCCGCGTAAGCGCCGCGCCGCGCTCGCCGGCCCGGACCACGGCTTCGAGCTTCTTGCGCAACGGGTCGTCCGCGGCCATCTCCCCCAGAGCCATCAGGCTGTAGCCCAGGACAACGGAAAGAATGTTGTTGAAGTCGTGCGCCATGCCCCCCGCCAGGCGGCCCACCGCTTCCATCTTCAGGGCCTGGCGGAGTTGGGTCTCAAGTTGGGCTTCGTGAGTCACATCGAGCTGGAGCGAGATGTAATTGACAATCCGTCCGGTCGTGTCTCGCACGGGCGAAATGGTCACGTTTTCTTCGTAAAGCGTGCCGTCTTTCTTCTTGTTGATCAGGCGGCCATGCCAGACCACGCCCCGGCCGAGCGTGTCCCACATCCGGCGGTAGAACTCCGCGTCCTGCTTGCCGCTCTTGAGGATGCGCGGGTTCTGGCCGAGGGCTTCCGCGCGGGTGTATCCGGATATTTTCTCAAAGGCCGGATTGACGTAGAGTATCGTGGCGTTGGCATCGGTAATCACGACCGCCTCCGCGGCCTGCTCGACCGCCATCGCCAGCCGCGTGAGGGATTCCTCTGTCCGCTTGCGCTCGGTTATGTCCTCAATCGTCGCCATGGTGCGTACAGGCTGGCCGGCGGCGTCCCGGATGACAGTCATGTTCACGTTTACCCAGGCCACCGTGCCGTCCTTGCGCGTGTAGCGTTTTTCCATGCGGTAATCGGGCGCCTCGCCCCGCACGACCCGCTGGAAGGCATCCCAGTCCTTTTGCCGGTCTGCGGGGTGCGTGAGTTCCGCAATGCGCATCTTGAGCAGTTCGTCGGCGGAATAGCCGGTGATCGCGCACATTTTCTGATTTACACGCAAAAGTTGCCCGGTGTGCGGGTCGGCCTGCCCCATCCCAATGGAGGCCATTTCGAACATGGCGCGGAACTCCGCCTCGCTCCCCCGCAAGGCTTCCTTCGCCCGCTTGCGCTCGGTGATGTCGCGGATGCTGCACTGGATCACCTTACGTTGGTTCACGAGATAGACGTTGCTGACGAACTCCACCTCGATCCGCCGCCCATCGCCGGTTTCCAACGAGATGTCTTCGTAGCGGACGTATTCCTTCTGCTGCAATTCCGCGAGGCTGGCTTCGTTGGTGACGATGTCCTTGACGAATCCCATTTCCCAGATTTTCTTCCCGATGAAGGCCTCGCGCGAAAAACGCAACAATTCGGTCAAGAACGGGTTCACATCCAGGATCGTCCCGGTCTCGGCATCAAGGATCAGAATGCCGTCTTTCGCTGCCTCAAAGAGCCGGCGATAGCGCGCCTCCGAATCGCGCAGCGATTGCTCCGTCTGTTGGCGCTTCCGATGCTCCGCCGCTTCCCGAAGCGCCCCTAGCACCGCCGACGCCAGGCGTGCGAGGTGATCCTTGAGCAAATAGTCACGCCCGCCAGCTCTCAGCAGTTCGACCGCCAGGTTTTCCCCAATCGTTCCGGTGACGAAGACGACCGGAACGTCCGGACAGTGTTCCTGCGCCGCCTTGAATGCGGAGAGTCCGTCGAAGCCGGGAATACTGCAGTCGCAGAGGACAATGTCGTGGCCGCCGCGTTCCAGCGCGGCGAGGTACTCCGCCTTGGTGGCAACTGTGACGGCCTCGAAGATTACGCCATCGCTGGCGAGCCGCTCCTGGATCAGCTCGGCGTCGTTGGGGCTATCCTCAAGGTGCAGAATGCGCAAGGGTGACTGCATGGCTCAATATTCCTCCTCCTGGAACGCAACGAAGGCCTCGGCGCCATTCGTGGCTGTCACCAGGGAATGGCCGCACCCTTCCAAGGCTTCAGCGATCAGCACCGGTTCTGCGGGGTCACCGTCAACAACAAGCAGTTACATACCCTATCTCCAGCAATCCAACAAACACACAAGATTTATTTTACCATACTAATGCACATTGTGCAAGTTTTGTTTCGCATTTCCCCACCGCGGGGGCCATGCTCACCTGAAATCCCCTTGACTGCTGTTCCCATAATGCAAACCCTCTGGACCAATTCGGCCCGCATAGAACTCACCTGTGCTCCGCGGGCTAACTGAGATGAAACACTCCCGGCCGTGGGTGCATGTCAGTGAATGCGTGGCCCAGAGCGTACCGCGGGCGTCCCGCCCGCCTTCGTCCTCGCGCCCTGCCGGCCTGCCACGGGCGGGCGGGACGCCCGCGGTACATTTGCTGACATGCACCCCCCGGCCGTCCAGTGCTGGCTTTGCGGTTGTTACTTTCCGCCGTTTCCGATAGAAAAGCCGTGCGGTACGCTGTTGCCAAGGACAGCTCTTTGGGGGGGAAGTACACATGCCAGATGCGGCTCCGCGCGTGGACTTCATTCGCGCGCTCATCAACGAAGACCTGAAAACCAACAAGTACGGCGGACGCGTCCACACGCGCTTCCCGCCCGAACCGAACGGCTACCTCCACATCGGGCATGCCAAGTCCATCTGCCTGAATTTCGGCATCGCTCAGGACTACGGCGGCCAGTGCAACC
>JBEKKG010000784.1:0-3964 GCA_050010835.1 Planctomycetota bacterium | reverse complement strand
ATCAAGATCGACCCGGGCAACCTGACCTGGCGATCGCGCCTCGCGGAAACCCGCGTGCGCATCGGTGGGCTGCTGGTGAAGACCGGCCAGGCGGCGGATGCCAGCCACCAGACCGCCCGCGGGCTGGAGGCGGCCCAAGCCGCGGCCAAGCCTGACATGCTCTTCGTTCTGCACGCGGGCCGCTACGAGGGCACATTCAAGATCAAGAAGAGCGGGAAGCCGGAACGGCCGATCGTTTGGCGCGGGACCCGGGAGGGTGAGGCCATCATTGACGGCCAGGGCGATGCGGACGAGCGGCCTGAAAGCGCCATAAGCGCCACGGGCGTCCACGACGTCTGGTTCGAGAACCTGATTATCCGCAACGCCGTACAAGCCATAGTGTGCGATTGTTCCGCGCGCCTGGTGATCCGGCGCTGCCATATCCAAGCGGCGGATTTCGGCATCACCTGCACTGACCCTCCCCCTACCCCCTCCCGCAAGGGGAGGGGGAATATAGATGACGGCCGCGTGCGCGATTTCTTCATTTCGGACAACGTGCTCGAAGGCCCCGCCACGTGGCCCCGCGCAAAAGGCGGCGAAGACTCGTGCGGCATCCAAGTCACGGGCGAGGGCCACGTGGTCTGCTACAACCGCATCCGCGGTTTCGGGGGCGGAGTGGACGTGTTTCCTTCGCCCCGTTGCGCGGCGCTGGACTTCCACAACAATGACATCAGCGAGTGCACCGACCACGGAACTCGAATGGATTACGCAGAACGCAACGCGCGCTGCTTTCTCAACCGCTATACGAACGTCTTCCAGGGCATCTCCGTGCAACCTGCTTATGGCGGCCCGGTCTACATTTTCCGCAACGCCCTGTACAACGTGTGCGTTGAAACATTCAAGCTGCACAACGGCCCCAGTGGCGTGCTGATGGTACACAACACCTCGGTCAAGAAAGGCATGCCCTTGATACTGATGACCGGCGAGAAGGTGCGCAACAGCCTTTCGCGCAACAACCTTTTCATCGGCACCGCGGCCAACTATGCCTACGAGGACAGCGCTCCGATGGAGGACTGTGACTTCGATTATGACGGCTTCGGCGGCGGCCCCTGGCGCATGTTTCTCAAATGGAACGGCAACCGCTATGCCACGCTCAACGACGTGAAAGCCAGAGCCCAGGTCTACAAACACGCCGTCCTGGTTGAGGTGCAAAGCGCTTTTGCCGCCGGCGTGAAGCCGCCTGAAGATGAGAAAGCCCAGTACGCAACGAGCCTCAACGACCTGCGGCTGAAAGCCGGCAGCAGCGCCGTCGGCGCAGGCGAGTTTCTGCCCGGCTTCGATGACGGCGGGGCGCCCGACCTGGGAGCCTGCAAATCCGGCTGCGAACTGCCGCACTATGGACCCAGAAACAAGTGAGGGGCGAGGGGCGAGGGGTGAGGGGCGAGGGGCGAGGGACAAGTGACAAGCCTCAAGCCTAATGCCTGCTACTTCGTTTGCTCCGCCGGGCGCTGCTTCAAGGACTTGACCAGGGCCTTGGCTTCATCCATTTGACGCATGCCTTCCAGTAACAGCGACATGTTATTGCCTTCGACCGTGCGCTTAGTGGTCGCGGCTGCAAGATCGAAACGAAAGGCCCCGCTTTTGAGATGGAAAAGCAGAAAGAGCGCGTTGGCGCCTTCCATTTCGTGCAGTTCGGCATGCTGCACTGTACCTGCAACAAAGTGTATCTCTCCGCAGCGTTTGCCGTCGGTCAGGCGCAGCGTACCGGTCAGGCGCAAAGGTTCCAACATGCTGACCACCTTGGGGACATCCAAGACTCCCAGATTGCCAGCGAACACAGCCCCCGGCCGGGCCAGGAGTTCGTCAGGTGAGACGGCCATCTGGCCAGGCTGGCCAGACTTTTCAAGCGCCGCCTCGGGCGGGACGGCCGCGAGCCTGCCAGAGCTGGAACGCCCGGACCGCGGCCTTTTATTATGTGCCAGCAGCGCGCGTACCTGGTTCAGAAACGGAGCAGCCGCGCAAGGCAGCAGCAACCACGCATCCGGCGCCAGTTCCGGCCCGAAACTGTTGAACTGCGGGAGCGCCATGTCGCCGGATATCAGGAAAAGGAAGGGGAGGCCGCAGGTCTTGGCTGTGGTCCGCACCGCCCGGAAGAAGGCCCAGGCATCCACCGCGGGCGCCTGGGCTTCCAGCACCACGCAGCCAGCCTTGCCGCTTTGGACGTGTTCCCAGGCCTCGGGCAAGTCACGGTGGGCGATAACGGTTTCGCCGCCGTGCGTTAGAATGGCCGTGAGGGCCTCTAACGTTTCCTGGCTTTGACAGAGCAACAGAACACCGCGCGCACCGGTATTGGGACTGCTTCCCACGCTTAATCTACCTCGCCCCGCCCCCTATTTCTGTCCTAACACAATCTGCCGGAGAATCCAGACGCGGGGCTGGGATTCCGGGGGCACGATCCCGATTTCCAAACGGCCGGAAATCGGGTCATGTCCCCGGAATCCCGCAACTTGCACGCGGCGGGAGAGCGGGCTATAACCCGGAGCTTTCACCGCATTGGCGGGGTTCCAATTGAGGAGCAATACACATGCAATCCAACCAGGAAGTGACGAAGGACGGGATTTCCCTGGAAGAGTACCAACGGCGCCGCGCCACGGTGCTGAAGCAACTCAAAGGGCAAGTGGGCGTGGTCCTTGCCGGCGAGGGCGCGCCGCCGCTCTCGGGCCGCTGGCGCCCGGACGCCAATTTTCTGTACCTCACCGGCCTGGAAAGCGAGCCGGGGGCGGCAGTGCTCTTCGACCCAACTGCCGAAAGTCCGAAGCGCCAATGCGTTCTTTTTCTCCGCCCGCTGAACCCCGAGCGGGAGCGCTGGGACGGTTACCGCGAGCAGATCTGCGAGGCGCTCAAAGCACGCACCGGTTTTGAGACCGTCGTGCGCGCGGATGCTCTGCCCGGCGCGCTGACCGGCGCCGCGCGGCGGGGCAAGCGCCTGGCTTGCCTGCATTCGTTCAGCGTCTATCCGGCGGAACCGTCCGCGGACCTGGCTGCTTTCAAGAAGGTGGCGGAGCGCGTCCCCGAAGTGAGCATCGAGGACCACAGTCTCCTGCTGCCCGCGTTGCGCGCCCTCAAGTCGGCGGCGGAACTGCGGCTGACCCGCAAAGCGATCGCGATCACCGCGGCGGGCTACACGGAGGCTCTGAAGAGCATTCGCCCTGGCGGTACGGAAGACAAAGTTGACCAGGCGCTCGTGCAGACCTTTCGCCAGCAGGGCGCGCGCTGGCCGGCGTACAACTCCATTGTCGGCTCCGGGCTCAGCAGCACCGTGCTGCACTACATGGAGAACTCCGCCGTGCTCCAGGCAGGCGACCTGCTGGTGATAGACGCGGGCGCGGAGTACTGCGGCTACGCCGCGGACGTTACCCGCACGTACCCTGTCGGCGGCCGGTTCACCCCGGAACAGCGCGAGGTCTACGAAGTGGTGCTGAAAGCCCAGTCGGCCGCAATCAGGGCCGCGCGCGCCGGAACGCTGATGTCCACGGTTGACGACGCCGCGCGCGCGGTCATCGAGAAGGCCGGCTATGGCGACGCTTTCATCCATGGCATTGGGCACCCGCTGGGCATCCAGGTGCATGACGTTGCGCCCGACGGCCCGCTCAAGGCCGGCATGGTGGTGACCATTGAGCCTGGAGTCTACCTGCCGGACCGCAAGTTCGGCGTTCGCATCGAGGACGACGTGCTGATACAACGCCGGGGCAACGAGGTCCTCACCGCCGCCATTCCCAGGACGGTTAAGGACGTGGAGGCCGCGTTGAGGGCTTGAGGCCCGTTAAGGAGGTGCACAATGGCGATTTCCGCAAAGCTCCTCGCCCCGGCATTGGCGCTCTATTGCGCCGCGGCTGCGGCGATGACGCTGGATGATCTTTCGCCGGGCAAGACGGTGCTTGGCCCGGCGCTGACGCTCAAGGAGATGAAGGGCAAGGTCGTCCTC
>JBEKKG010000783.1:0-6070 GCA_050010835.1 Planctomycetota bacterium | reverse complement strand
AATTCATGCCGCTGCGGGTCGCTCAGCCCGCAGAACTGGATGCCCAGAACCAGGCTGCCCAGGAGGCCGTCGTGTACATGGCGCAGCAACGCCAAGACCTTTAGTTCCGCTTCGCCGACCTGCTTGAACACAATCTCCAGGGTCCGTGCACGCGCGATGTCGGCCTTCCAGGCCTCCAGGTCGAAGTCCTCTCCCGGCTCGATAATCAAACGGCATCCGCTCTCGCTCAGATCCTCCAGATAGCAGGGCAAGGGTGGGACAGCAGGACGCCGCAATTCCGCCCGGACCCATTTGAACTTGAAGCGCTTGTGCGTGCGGCGCAGCTCCGGCGCCGGCGGCACGGAGACCGTTGCCTTGGTCTCCTGGGTTTCCTGCAGACCGCGCTTGAGAGCAGTCAGCAAGGAAAGGAAAGTAGTATTTCTTGGCTCCATTCTCAGCCCCCTATCCTATGCCGCAGAGCAGGCTTTCGCCGGATGAAAAGGCCCACACGGCCAGACGCCGCCCAGAAGCTACGGGGAAACAGCCCTGTCTTCAAGTCCCGGTTTTCGTGGCCGGCGGCCAGGCAGCTTTTCAGTCTCCGAGCCGCGCGCGTAAGCAAGCGGCAATGTCCGCTCCCTCACGGTCGCGGCTCGGACTGAACGGTTAGGCAGCTAGTAGTTCCCGTGTTCCTTCAGGAGTTGCAGCGCCCCCTTGTAGGTCGCCAAGCTGATCTCCGGCGGGATGGAATGGTCGGAGTGGAAGATGTACGGAATCCGCATCCGGCGCAACTCGGTCAGCTTCGGGACGATCTCGTTTTTCACCTGCACCGGGTCGTTGGTGCCCAGCGGCACGACGTTGATATTGCCCATGTAAGCCAGCTTGCTGCCGTAGGTGCGCGCAAAAGCCAGCACGTCGCAGCCGGCCTTGGCCTCCATAGGCTGCAGGCAGTCGAAACCCGCGTCAATCACCTGCGGCACGGCCTTGCGCACGTCGCCGCAACTGTGCAGGATCACCGGCAATCCGTAATCCTTGAAGAAGGACACCAGGGCCTTCTCGTAGGGGAAGACCAGCTCCTTCATCGTCTGGGGCGAGCAGAACAGGCCGTTCCGGTAGCCGAAATCCTCATAGAGGAAGAAGCCGTCCGGCGTGCCGGCCTCGCGGAAGAGGATCTCATAGTGCCGCTTGAAGCTGTCCAGGTACACCTGGCAGAAGTCGTGGATCCAAGCGGGTTCCAGGAGCATTGCGGGCAGGAAGGTCTCGTCGCCGAGAGTGCCCCGCAGCAGTTCGAAGATGAAGAGGTTGCCGAAGACCGCGAACTTGCCGGCGGCGCGTGCCTCGGCCAGCTTCTGCTTGGCTTCTTCCAGGTTGCCCAGGCGGGCGCGGTCCGTGGCCAGCAGCGGCTCGCGGTACTTCTTCCAGATTTCCGGCGTGGTCACATCGAAGCCGATGTGTTCCGGCGTGCCGGACTTCTTCTTCCAGTGCTTCAGCCGCGCCCCGTGGCCGTTGCGCGTGACCTTCCATTCGTCCGTCTCTTCGAGCAGTTCCTCCGGACGGATGAACGGAGCGGAATTGAACCAGCCTCCGCAACCCCAGAGGTCGTAGTCGAAGTGCTTTTGCGGCTCCGCGTCCTTGGGATAGCCTTGCTGCGTCCAGTAATCGCGCAACGTCTCCGGCCAGAAATGTTCGTACAGCCCCATGTGGTCGGGGAGCTGTTTCTTGAGCAGCAGGGTGATGCGCTCGCGCGATGTCATTTTCTTTCCCTCCGCATTGAGAACTCCGCTTCATTGCACTTTTATCACGGCCACCCCGAAAATCCCCAGTTCAATCTCCGCGCCCGTCTTCTTGCCGGTGATGAGTTCCCGCTTGCCCGCGGGCACCGCGACCGTCTGAGTCTGCTCCGTGTGGTTGATGAGAAACAGGAGCCGCTTGCCTGCGCCTTCGCGGACCGAAACTTCCACGCCCGGCGGCACTGCTTTGGGTTCGATGTGTGCGCTCTTGAGAACTTCCGCGATCAGCGCTTCGTAGAAGGCGTCCTCTTTGAGCACCGTCCCGACGTAATAGCCCGTGCCTTTGCCGAAGGTGTTGCGCGTGGCCGCGGCGAAGTCCTTCATGTGCCAGTCCTCATAGCCGGCCAGGACTTCGGCCGCGTCCCGCATTCTGCCAGATTGCGGGATAGGCCTGATCCAATCGGCATAATGCACGGCAGTGAAGCGGCCCTCCAGGCCCCCGCGGCCCGTCACCGTGCAACTGTCGTCCTTGGCGATCCTGTCATATTCCTCAATCGTGATGCCGAGCGATTCCGAGAGCAGCCCGGGCAGCGTGCGCTCAATGCACAGGTTGTTCTCGTTCTTTACTCCGGTGCGGCAGTCGGCCAGCAGCACTCCGCCTTTCTGCACGTAAGCGTTGAGCTGCCTGGCCAGCGCATCGGGGAGGATGTGCAGGTCGGATGCGAAAACGGCGCGATATTCCGCCAGGTCCTGGCCCGGCCTGACCATGTCCACGTTCACGCCGGCGCGGAAGAGCGCCTTGAAGTAGCGCCGCAGGGCATCCTGGTATTTGTTCTCTTCGAAGCCCGGCTGGAAGCGCAGCGCCCACAGGCTTTCATAGTCGTAGATGAACGCGACGGGGGCCTGGACGGTTGTGCCGGCGAGTTCCTTCTCCAGCGCGTGCGCTTCGGCGGCGAACTGCGCGGCTTCCCTGTAGCGGCGCAAGGGCTTGCCGTCGTGGCCCAGCAGGCCGTGCCAGTACTGTTCGCGGCCGGCGGTGCAGGTGCGCCAGCGGAACCAGATGTTGGCGTCGGCGCCGTGGGCCATCTGCTGGTAGGCGATCTTGCGGATTTCGCCCGGCCGCGGGTTGCGCCCGAACGAGCCCCAGCCGCCCGGCCCGGCGCTCTCTTCCATGATCCAGAAGTTCCGGCGCTTGAGCCCGCGCATCACCGCGGCCGCGGCTGAGGCGTCGTAGGGCACGTCCACCTTGTCCCACACCGGGTAGTTGTCCCAGGAGACGAAGTCCAGGTCGGCGGCCAGGTCGTAGTAGTTCAGGTCGCTGTAGAGGCCCATGAAGTTGTGCGTGACGAAATGGTGCGGGCAGTGCGCCCGCAGGATGCGCACCTGCTCGCGCTGGAAGCGCACGTTGAGCCACGAGGTGAAGCGCTGCCAGTCCAGGCAGAAACTGGGGTTCTGTCCGCCCGTGTCGTTGCAGACCTGGATTTCCCCCCACGTCCCGTAGCGGTGCCCCCAGAAGTGCGTGCCCCAGGCGCGGTTGAGCGCGTCGAGCGTCTTATACTTGGCGCGCAACCAGTCCTGGAACTCGGCGCGGCAGGTGTGGCAGTAGCACACCGGCCCGCCGAATTCGTTGTCCGTCTGCCAGCCCACGACGTTCGGCGCGGCGCTGAAGTGCACGGCCATCTCGCGCGTAATGCGTTCGGAGAGCAGGCGGTAGGCGCCGGAGGCGAAGCAGTTGTTCTTGCGCACGCCCCAGGTCTGGCGCTGGCCGTCCTTCTGCATGGCCAGCGTCTCCGGGTACTTGCGCGCGACCCAGGCGGGCATCACCGCCGTGGGCGTGCCAAGTATGGCCGAGACGCCGTGCTTGTGGAGCACCGCCAGCGCGTCGTCGAGCCAACTGAAATCGAAGCGCCCTTCCTCCGGTTCCATGAAGACCCAGGCGAACTCCGCCATGCGCACTATGTTGAAGCGCGCCTTCTCCATCAGCCCGGCGTAGGTTTCCCATTTCGCACGCGGCCAGTGTTCCGGGTAGTAGTCAACGCCGATGTACATGAGTCGTGGTCCTCCTTGGGCCTCTGCAGGGTACGGAAGAATCTAGCACTTCGTCCTCGCTGCGGCAATGACAAGGTTGACTGTTCGCCTTATGGCGGGTGCACAGTAAATGCGTGGCCCAGAGCGTACCGCGGGCGTCCCGCCCGCCTTCGTCCTCGCGCCCTGCCGGCCTGCCACGGGCGGGCGGGACGCCCGCGGTACATTTGCTGACATGCACCCCCTTATGGCGACAACCACAAACAGAGTTTCGGTGTTTCGGGAACGTTCACGAACTGTCTTGAGGCTGTTGGCACTGTCCGCAGGTAGTGCGACCGACCCTGATGTTCCATTGTGGTCTGGCGTTCAGATCCAATCTTCAAAGCTTTCAAGCAAACTGCCCTGCAACTGGCCGCGCCGGCGGGTGAGCCTGTCCGTGTTCAGGTTCTGGATCTCATCGCCGGCAATATAGCATTCCTTCTTCAATCCTGTGGCCGCGAAGTCGGGATGGGACGGGTCGAGCCTGAAGTGCACAACCGGGCCGCGGTAGAGTTCCAGCGCTCCAGAGATCAGAGCTACGGCCACTTTGCCGCCGCTTGGGGGTTCGATTGCGATCACTGGACGTGTATCTTTGCACTCCCGGTAGGGCACTCGCGCATCGTAGATTTCAAAAACCTTGGAAACCATTGGCTATAGGTCCGGTTCATAAGGGTATGGACATTCACGCTTGGCCACGTCGCTTTCCTCCTGAATCAAGCGTCCGTGCGCGGTCCTGCGTCTTGCCGCCGGCCCTGTTTGGCCGCGCCGCTTTCTCCGCAATGGCCGTGGTGCCGCCTTCACTGTTGGGTCGTGCGTTCGGACGTTTGGCATTCTGCGCCTCCTTCTGTGTGCAGTGATTACCAGCGGGCGGCGCCTGAAGCAAGCAGTTTCGGGGGCGCGCGCGAACAAATAAAGTGACGGACTACTCATTGCAATGCCCCTCGCCACCACAAATTCTAAGGGGCGTGCCTCTCAAGCCCAGGGAAGACATCAAAATGCGGGTCGCGCGAGAATAGAGCGCAGCGATGAACTTCGCAGTGCGCCGCAATTAGAACGTCAGATGCCGGCACCTGGTGAACAATGACTCCCTGAAGGCGGCCCAGTTCGATGGCGTGCAGCCAGACAGCTTCGCTCGTCTGGAGCAGCGGGAAGGCGCGCAGCCGGCTGGACAGGTATTGGCGCTGGCCCTCGTGGCGGAGCCCGATCAGTACCTCGTAGAGCACCGGCCAGACCAGGTGCACGGCTTTCGAGCGAATCAAACGCTCGACCTCCAGTGTGCACGGATTGTGCTTCCCGGAGAAAAACTCAATCCACAGGTGCGTGTCAACGACGACGCGGTCGCTGCTTCGTTCCATACTGCTCCTTGGCCTCCCAGGCTTCGAGTTCGTCGGGAGTGACCGCGAAGTCAATCTTGACCTTGCGGGCGAGCAAGTCCTCAATGGCCTTCTGCCGCACAGCTTCTTCCAAGGCCCAGCACACAGCCGCGCGTTTAGTCCGCGACCCGCTGCACGACATGGCCTCTGCCAGCAAGGCCTCGGGTATGTCCACGGTTGTACGCATTGCCCGGTTCTCCCTCTTCATTCCAGTATGCAGGATTGAGGCATACTTTGCAAGCATAATGTTTGTATGCGCGCTAGTGCTTCACTCCACCAGCTCCAGCGACCCCCACATTTTGGGCCAGTTGGCCAGCGCCCAGTCCGCTTTCGTCCAGGGCCAGTAGACTTCGCGGGCGAAACGTTTGCCTTTCACGGTCAGGTTGACGCTCAACCCCAGGCGCGCTCCGGTCTCCGGACGGTACTTCTGCAATTCAGCCGCCGGCAGGAGAAACTCCATGACATAGCCGTCGCCCGCGCGGACGGCGGCGCTCTTCAGGCCGGGGATGTCGTATTGCGTGGCCGGGATTTCGTTCTTGTTTTTCCAGCGGCCCGCGTAGACGCGGTTCTCGTTGACCAAGGGGACAAACCAGAATTGATGGTCGCCCACCTGGTATTCGCGGTGCCGTTTGTCGTCGCTGGTGTCCACGAAGATCTCCAGGCAATCGCCATTCCAGAAGCTGCGCGGGTCGGCGGTGATAAGCTGCGAATCGTGAACTTCCACGGCTCCGTAAAGTCCTTCCTTGGCCCAAGCGAGGTAAATGTTCGCCTGCGGCTCGCCGATGCTGCAGCCGAGCATCCACTGCGGGAGGCGCGCCGCGGCGGGCCAGCCGCCGAGCTTGCCATCCAGCTTGAGCGGCGGGGCCTTGGGCAGGCGATAGGCCTTGGGGATGATGGGCCGCTGGATGGACTTGCCGTCCGCCGTGG
>JBEKKG010000782.1:0-3981 GCA_050010835.1 Planctomycetota bacterium | reverse complement strand
CCATGATGAAGAGGCCGTGGGCGGCGTAGTACCATTCCTGTGCTGAAAGTTTGGGCCGCAGGTACGGCTTGTTGGTGCGCTGTTCCTCCATGACCTCGGCAATGGCACAAGAGAACTCATTGGCCCATTTCGTCCCGGCGTCACCCTTGCCCTCCTTTTCCAGCGCGGTCCGCAGTTCCTTGACCGCCTTTTCGTATTCGGCGGCGGTCGCTTCAGCGGGCAGGGCGAGCGCCTTGGCGTAGTCAATAATCAGGTCCTTGCCTGCGTCCTCGTCGAAGAGGGAACGCAGGTCCGGGGTGACCTTGGTCTCCACTATGATGTTTTCGACGTCGCCGTAACTCTTGGCGTGAATCTTCATCTTGATCAGGTCGTGGAGGATCATCTTCTTGATCGTGAACATACCCTTCTTCTGCTCTGGCGCCATGTCCTGTTCAGGCTGGCCGAGAGCTTCCTTCCAGGCGTCGCACGCATTCCTCTCGTTCTGGATGGCGGCCCACGCCCGGCCGCGCCAATAGTTATATTTGGCCACAATCACGGGAAACTCCATGACGTCGTCCTGGTTGGCGCGCGCCTGGCAAAGCTTGGCTATCTCCTCGCCTGTCTTCTTCTTGTCAGGGTCGTTGTCGGCATAGCACTCAACCTGCTCCACCTTTGTGGACACGTAACACAGATCGGCCTTGAGCCAGGGGTTGAAGGCATTCACCAATTCATCGGCAAGGTCCTTGAAGCTTTGCTTCTCGCCCCGTCCAGGCCTCTTGTACTTCTCGTAAAGGGCTTCAAACTTGGGGCGCAGCGCGTCAGCCTCGGCCTTGTAGCCGTCGGCGATCTTCCCCAGCGCGACGACGGCCTCGCCGCGCATCTGCCTGTCCGCGAAGGGGTCGCTCTTCTCCAGCTCCTGCGCGTGCTTGATCCTCTTGGCGGCGTCTTCCAAGTTCTTGGCGAAGGCATCGTCCGTCTCTGCGCGCGCCGGAAGCGCCACGGCAGCCAAGAAGACTGCGACAGAAACGCGGGCCAGGAACTTCTTCGTCATAGCGCGTTCCTCCTCGAAACCCTAACGCGCCAGGGCCACCTGTCTTGCTTGATTTCCGCCCCGGTGGCGGTTCCCTTACCCCTTCACCGCCCCTTCCGTCATGCCTTTGATGAAGAGCTTCATGGAGAAGATAAACAGCACAATCACGGGAATGCTGGCAATCGCGAACCCGGCCATCAGCGGGCCGACTTCTTTCACGTAGGAACCGTTCAGGCGCTGGAGCTGCACCATGATCGGGTAGCGGATTTCATCGCGCATCACGATCAGCGGCAGGACGAAGTCGTTCCACTGGGAAATGAAGAGCATCACGCCGACGGTGCCGAGGATGGTGCCGGAGAGCGGCAAGACAATGGTTTTGAGCTGCTGGAAATGGCTGGCGCCGTCAATCTCCGCGGCTTCGTACAAGTCCTGGGGTATGTCCGCGACGAAGTTGCGCAAGACGAAGATGCTGAAGACCTGCCCCGCGGCAGTGCCGGCCAGGATCAACGCCGAAAGCGTGTTCACCAGGTTGAGGTCGCTCAACAGGCGAAACAAGGGGACCAGGTTGGCCACGGTGGGCATCATCATCAGGATCAGAAGCGCATTCCAGAAGAAGCCGGACATCGGCATGCGGACGCGCGCAAAAAAGTACGCGCCGCTCAACGCGAACACGAGCGTGCCCAGCGTCGTGGAAATGGACAAGAAGACGCTATTGGCCACGCCCGGACCGACGGCGGTCCAGGCCCGGCCCCAGTTCTCAAAGTGGAACGGCGGCGCCAGCACCGTGGGCGCTTCGTAAAACTGTTTGTTGGTCTTCAGGCTGACAATGAGCATCAGATACACGGGCAGCAGAGCGGTGGCGAGCACCAGCCAGACCACGAGGTGTTTGCTCAACTGCAACGCCATGCTCCAGGCCGCGGCACAGGCGCCGCTGTAGGGCAAGCTTTCCAGCTTGCCCGGACAAGCTGGAAAGCTTGTCCTACGATCCCGCCGGTCAATTGAGCTCTGTCGGGGCACTAGGAAACCCGCGATGCGCCGGCAGGCCGTGCCTGCAGCCCGATATGGGAAGGCCAGCACGCCCAGTAAGCCTGCGAGAATCGTCAGCGTTCCGGCGCACAGCAAGACCAGGGCCGCCGCGCCGGCAAACACGCGCAACAGGCGCTTCTGCCGCGCCGAAAGGTCATCCCAGTTCAGGAACAGCGTGCTCAGTTTTTGCAGCGCCATCACGATAAGCGTCAGGATGATCCCCACGGCGCAGGCGTAGCCCATCTGATTGTCATAGAAGGCCTTGCGCAGCATGAACAACGCCGGCACCATGACCACGCCGCCCGGGCCGCCGTTCATGTCGGCCAAGACCAGCACCGTGGCGGCATCCTTGATCGTGTCAATGATCGTGAAAACCAGCATGAGGTAAATCGAGCCGGTGATGAGCGGCAGCTCGATGCGTATGAACTTTGTCCACCAATCCACGCCGTCAATGTCGGCCGCCTCATAGACATCCTTGCTGATGTTCTGGAGCTTGGCCAAGTGCGTCAGCACCGCAAAAGACCCGACCCAGGGGAAGCCCCAAATAATGATGGCGATCAGCATCAATTTGGGATCGCCCAGCCAGTTGGGCGGGCTGCCCGGCACGAACACGCCCTGGTAGTGCCCCTCGACCACACTGCCCCACTGCAACAGGCGGTCCAGCCAGCACAACAGGCCGTGCAGGCCGGTCCCGTCGAGGAGCCGATTCAGGTAGCCGGTGGAGGCCTCAAAGAAGAACGTGCGCCACACCATGGCCACGATCAGCCCGGGCAGGACCATAGGCACCACAAACAGGCAGCGGTAGAAGAACTGCACTCTTTCGCTGCGGCAGCGATGAATGCACACCGCCACCAGCAGCGGCGGGGCCATCTTCAGGATGTTCCAGGCGCCAATGATGAAGGCCACCCGGAAGGAGCTCCAGAATTCCTCGGAGTGGCAGAGGTCCAGGTAATTGCCCCAGCCGAAATACTCGGAGATATCCGCGCCGTTCCAGCGGAAGAAGCTGTGGAAGATGCCGCTGGCGGCCGGGTAGTACTGGAACAGGCCGATGAACGCCAGCGTGGGAAGGATGAAGAGGTATATGCCCCAGTGATAACGGAGTTGCGAGAGCTTGATCTTCTTGGGCGCCAGGGACATTATTGTTGGCCCAACCGTTTCCGAATCCTGCGCAGCACTTCCGGGCTGTATTCGTAAGGCGCGGCGGCCTGCGCCCGCGGGCCGTTCTCGGCCAGTTGCACTTTGTAGTTGTGGTCCACTTCAGCCAGCACCTGGCGCGCCGCGGTCATGGCGCGGTACTTGACCCATTGCGAAGCCGCCTCGTCGCCGCCGGCGCACAGCGCGGCGGCGCGCATGCCCGCCAGCAGTTGCTCATTGCGGACCAGCGCGCGGCGCCAGTCGCGCTCACGCTCTCTGAGATCTTCCAGCCCCCGGCTCTTGTAGAAGGGCTCGAACTCCGCCACCATGCGCTCATAGGACATCTGGCCGGTCTGGAAGAGCGAGTACAACTGCTGGTATCGGCTGCGGGTTTCGCCGCCCAGGTTGAGGCTCAACGCGCCGTACACGCCTTCCAGATGCGGCGCAAAAGCCTCGAAGAAGGGCGCCATGTGCGTGCCGGTGATGATGGGGATCCAGCCCATCTTCTCGTTGAGGTCCTCGTTCTGTTTCTGGCTGGCCATGAAGACCCTGAGTCTTGCTTTTCTCGGTCTGCTGACGGCCAAGGCGGTCGAGGGCCTAAGGTTCGAAGGTCCGGCGGGGGACAGCCAATTGTTGCGATGGATTCGTAACGCGTTGTATGGCGTCGCGCTGGTTCTGGTGATTTTGGGTGCGCGTTCCCTTGGCTTCGATGCGGCGGCCGAGGTTTACGCTTCCGCCAGTGGCAAGAATCTGGAGCGCATCCAACTCGACAAGGCTTATAGCAATGCACTGCGGGCCGTCGAGATGCGGCC
>JBEKKG010000781.1:0-3987 GCA_050010835.1 Planctomycetota bacterium | reverse complement strand
GAACGCTGCTTCAGTGTCCCGTAGTAACGGTCAATCGCCTTGTGGGTGGGCTTGATGACGACAGCCTGGGCCATGGGCGAACGCTCCTATGCGCGGACGTGAGGCATTCTAACGCCAGGCGCCGCAGCGCAAGGGCGGATTTGGAGTGCGGAGGCTTGCCACAGTCTTATAACGTCATATCGTTATGGCACTTGCAGCAGTATGAGAGGCTCAAGAAACCAAGGAAAAAGGGCAGGCGGACATCGAACCTCGCGCTGCCGGGGAAGAATGCCCCTTCTTGCTGGAGACTCGCTAAGTACTGCGCCGCGCACGGGTGCTTGGAGCAACATCATCAGGGCGATTACGGGTTTCAGGCTGCGGATTGCGGATGGCACACTGTCACTCATCCCGGCATGTACGGCAATCCACTGTGCGGCCGAGGTGGCGAAGGGCGTAGAAGAGCCGGATGTGCGTGCCGCAAGCTGCGCGTCCCGCTCAATACCTCCTACTCTGCTACACCGCGAACCCGCGCATTGGAGTAGCGGGCCCGTGTGAAACAGGGTATGACGGCAAGGTGTGGAGCGCACGGGTTTCGGCTTGGTGGCAGAGAGCTGATTGGCGGAAGATGCAGACCGTCCTGAATGAGTCAGTTGACCAGAACCTGTTGATAGACGGCCGCATGTCACGTCGGCGGTTCGTGGGCACGGCAACGGCGGCGGCGCTGGCCGCCTCGGCAGCGCGGGCCGAGGAGCCTGCGGCAAAGCACAACGAAGAGGGAGCGGCACACATGGACTACACGGCGGTCCGCGGGTTCAACTACCAGCCCAGTTACGGCAGCAGCGGGCTGGAGTTGTGGCAGAAGTTCGACGCGGCGCTGGTAGACGCCGAGATCGGGCGCGGCCGGGCGTTCTTCCCGAGGATGAACGCCCTGCGCATCTGGCTCTCATGGGATTCGTTCAAGCGCAACCCCAAGCGCTGCGGCGACAACTTCGAGACGCTGTTGAGCATTGCGCACAAACATGGCGCGACGGTCATGCCGGTGCTGTTCAACCGCTGGCACGACGCGGCGCTGGATTACGGCGGGATTTACCTGGACCATTTCCTGCCGCGGTCATCCTGGGTCCAGCAGCCGGACATGTTCACGCCGTATCTCGAAGCTATCGTCGGGAAACACGCCGCTGACGCGCGGGTCTTTGCCTGGGACCTGTGCAACGAGCCGTTCGCGTACGGCCGGCCGCCGGAGGAGATTCCGGAGATCGTCAAAGCGGAATATGCGTGGCTTGAGGACGTTCACCGGCGCTGCAAGAAGCTTGGCGCGAAGGCCCCTATCACCGTCGGGATTCACCCCGGACACGGGCGCAAGGGCATTGAGCAAATTGAGCCCTTGAGCGACCTGTTGAGCATCCACCCCTACTGGACCGGCCCGAAGCACGACAAGGCCGCTTACGAGCGGCTGTTGGATGAATACGTGGACTTCGCAGGCAAGGTGCAGAAGCCCGTGGTTGCCAGTGAGACGTGCTGGGGCGAGATTGACGACGCCAGGCGCGTCGAGATCATCCGTTATACCCTGGGCGAGCTGAAGAAGCGCCGCATTGGCTGGCTGGCGTATCTGTTGCATCACAGTCTGATTGCGGACGCGCACCGGCCGGAGTTTGGCCCGCTGAGCGGCCCTGGAAACCTGGCCTTCATCGAGGCCGACGGCACACTGCGCCCGGGACACGAAATCTTCAACGAGTTCTAACACCACTTTCGTTCTGGATCGGGCAGCCAAAGAACATGATTCGCGATCAGCCTGCGCCTGGCACGCTTTGAGGACCGTGGCGCGAGTGCGTGCGTTTGACCTGCAGCTTGATGAAACGTGCTTGCGCGCCGGCCGCTGGGGATGACGGCCCGGGTAAAACGGGGACGGAAGGGGATTTGGTCCGGTGTCCACCCGCACCAATGGAGCCATGTCTGCACCTCATCGCCTCCGAAGCTAGACGCAAGCCCTATTCCCATCCGTCCCCGTTTTTTCCTTGGGTTGATGGGACAGAGGCGCATTTGTAAGAACGAAAAAGCGCGCCATAGAGGCGCCTCTGTCACGAATGGCCACCCAAACATGCTGGCGCAGCCAAAGCCACCGGTTATATCTGACCGCAGAACTGGAGCACCATGGACGACGAGGATCTCGCCAAGGTCATTGAGCGCCAACGCCGGCAGGGATTCGGCTTCCGCTGGGACGGGTTGGGCGACTGGACGACGGACGCCATCTTTGCCAAGCTGCGCGAATGGGGCGTGGCCACGTCGCTGGAGCAGTTTCCAGCACAGGCCAAGGCGGCTGCCCAGCCGGATACGTTGTATGAGCAGTGGCACGGCCGGATGCAGCAGCATGCCGACGACCACAACCTGGATCTGCGGTTCTGGGGCGACTTCGCGCTCATCGCGGCCGAGGAACTGTGGGAGCGGCTGACGCCTGAGTTGGCCTGCCCTGACACCGTCGCCAACTACTTCACGGATGCCTTGGAGAAAGGCCGGAAGCGCAAACGCCATCCGATCGCGAAGCACTCCGACCCGCAGGCCAACGCCGTGCTGCATCTCGTGGACTACCTGGCGCAAGTTCCGGCCGATGAACGGGCACAACGGTTTGAGGCCGTGGGGCAGGCGACGGCACTTTACCTGAGCCCCTGCATCACGAACGCGGTGCACCAACTGGCCAAGGACAAGCCGGAGGAAGCGGTTCGCGTGGGCGAGATCCTGGCGCCCCTGGAAGAATTCACGTCCATCCAGAACGAAGTCACCACTGCTTTGGCCCACGCGGGCCACCGTGAGCTTGCCCTGCGCCGCGCGCAAGCCGGCCTTGACGCGTTTCCCGGCGGCTTCCCTGAGTACTGTATCGCAGCCGAGGTCCACCACACGCTTGGCGATGATGACAAGGCCTTGGAGTTGCTGAAGGCCGCGCGCAGCCTGGTCAATGATCCAGTGGATGCGGCCATCGTTGACAGCCAGGCCGCCTTAATTGTGAGCGAGCGTAAGCGGCGGGAGAACGCCGCGCTCGGCGCGGCCACAAATGGCTCGGCGCCGCCAAGCCCGCCTGCAGCTCAGCCACCCCAGTCCCCTTCGCCATACAAACACGATCCCGCGGCGCGCCAACCGGGGCCAAACGAACGCTGCCCCTGCGGGAGCGGCAGGAAGTACAAGAAGTGCTGCGGCAGGATGGGGTGAGTCTTTTGCCCACGCCGGCCAAGTTGAGGTCCAGCGTGGGCGCCAGCGGGTTGAGGGGACACCCCGAGACGCTCACCGGTCTTCTCGGCCAAGGCGGCGACCAAGCGGGCCACATCCTCGCAGAAGCAACCACCCAGCCGCACCACAGTATTCGTTGTCGCTTGGCAGGCCACGGACGCCCAGACCGGGGAGTGCCGCGTGATGCAGGGGTGGTGTGCCCAGAGCGCCGCGGCGGCCAGCGTGTCCTGCCAGTTGCCGAAGCGCTGGGCGAGCATTTTGGCGACGCGATCCAGCCCATCCGGCACCATAAGGTCGAGGTGTTCTCCGCCTTGCGCGTCCTCAAGGTAAAAGTCGCTCAGCGCGCCCTCGTGGGTCGTGCGCCGCCGGTAATCCGGGAGCCTGGCCAGCAGATAGGCACGCTGACGGTCGAGGAATTCGCGAGCCGATGGCTCTGGCCGCGGCGGAAGTGCAGCGCCCCGCGCGCGGCTCGGCGGCGCGTGCGTTCTGCGCGAGCACCGGGGCACAACCGCACACCAGGGTGAGTGCTGCGGCTGCCGCACGGAAGAACTGTCGGTTCTGTGTAGACGTGATGATCCTGAATATCAACACCGCAGATGCTCCTGATCGTGGTGAAAAGGCTACTTGCGACATCGCAACAATCAAGGCCATCGCCGCCTGAGCAGCACGGCAGGGTGCGGGACAGTTTCGGCGCGTCCCCTCTCCCCTTGCGGGAGAGGGCCGACGTGAGCGAAGCGAACGCGGGGTGAGGGGTGTCGTGCCCCTCCCCCTACCCCCTCCCGCGAGGGG
>JBEKKG010000780.1:0-7696 GCA_050010835.1 Planctomycetota bacterium | reverse complement strand
GACGCAGCAGAGCGCTTGGAAGCACCACCCGTGGGACGCCAGCGCGACCGGCGAGGCCAAGGCCTGCAAAGGCATTTGCACGTACGTCTTCAAAGGCGGCGTCATTTATCGCGGCGCCTTGAAAGCCAACGAATCGGGTGCGCCGGGGAATCCCATCCGCCTGACCAGTGATCCATCCTGGGGCAAGGGCGAGGGGGTTTTCTATGGGTCCACGCGGCTCAAGGGTGGCTGGAAAAAGGCCACCGCCGAGGAGGCGCCCGGCATTCCGAAGCCTGAGAGCATCTGGTATGTTGACGTCGGCAAGAACTACCCGGCGAAGTTTTTGGCAATGTGGCAGGTGAGTGGGGAAAAGGTCGAGCGCCTGATTATCGCCCGCGAACCCAACTACGACCTCTCCGATCCCAACGATCCCGTGAAGAACTGGCCCACTTTCAGCAAGTACGACGCCAAGACCAAAACGCTGACTGCGCCCGCGCTCAAGGGCTTGGGTGACAAGGATCTGTTGAAGGGTGCGACCATCTGGGCTGAGGGCGGCTTCCTGATGGGCGCGGCCTCGCCGGGCTCGCCGGGGCAGGCCGTCTATGACCCGGTGTCCGGCACGCTCAGCTACAAAGGGTGGGGCTTTCAACTCGATCATCAATGGGCCAAGGTGCAATGCGTGCATTTCATGCTTGAGAACGTGGCCAAGTTCCTCGATGCACCCGGCGAGTACTTCTTCGAGACCAACGGCCCTAAGGCCGGCCGGCTGTTCTTGTGGCCTTGCGGCGGCGTGGATCCCAATACTGTCGTCCTTGAAGTGGCGCTGTTCTCGTTCCCGCTCACGCTTACCGACCAGCATGACATCGTGGTCAGCGGTTTGGAGTTCCGCTACAACAGCCCCGAAGGCCTTATGCCGCGCGAATGGACGGTGGGCAACGGCTCGCCGGCGCCCTGTATTCGCGTCGTCGGCAACTGCTCCAACATCACCGTAAAGAACTGCAAGTTCTACCACGTTGCCGCCGCGTTCGATGCCGGCCCGCGGCATAGCATCGAGGGTGGCCCCGCCAACGAAGTGCTGGACAACATCCGCTTCACCGACAATGACATCCAGCACGCCTCGCGGGCCGAGACGATCGCCATTTACGGTGGCAGCCAGAAAAAGAAGGGGGACCCCTACGCCCAACTGAAGCATGTCGAAGTGCTGCGCAACCGGGTTGTGGACACGGGCTTCCGGCATGGGTATTGCGCGTGGTGTTCCATCCCGGCCATCGTGGTCTCCATGCCCGAAACCTGTGAAATCGCCGGCAACATTGTGGACACCAGTTTTGGCAACGGCATCATTACTTTCGGTGGCAAAGGCAGCGGTTCCTGCAACGTCGTGCCTTTGACCCGCATGCTGGTCCATCACAACCAGATAGACAACACCATGCTGGGCTGCAACGACTACGGCGGACTGGAGCACTTTCAGGGCGGACCGATTTATCTTTACAACAACATCACCCGCAATGCTGTGGGCAACCGGACCCTGGGCTCTGAACTCGGCTACAATCTCTATCTTGACGGCGGCTTCAAGTGTTATGCTTTCAACAACATCATCGCCGGACTGGTGAAGCCCAACCAGCCCGACTATTACAACCACTGCGGCTATTTCATGGTCTTCGGTTTCCTGGACCAACTCTTCAACAACACGATTTATCATTTCAAAAATGACATCGGCGGCAATTCGGGCAATCGCTCCAACATTCTCGGCAATCTGATGCTGGACAGCCAAGAGTCGTTCATCGGCCAGAATCGTCCCGGCGATGTTTCCATGATGGGCGGCGGCGACACCGGGGCAATGGGCCGCATGGGCATCCCCACGATGGCTTACGGCAGCAACGTCTTTCACGGCAATCCGAAGGACTTCGGTTGCGTGGCCGGCGTCAGCTCGACCGGTTCTTACAAAGGCGCGCCTGTCATTCCCGGCAAGACCCTTGAGGAACTGCGGGACAAGCTCCAGGCTGAAAAGTGCCGCCTGGCCACCCTCGGATGGCAAGCTGCGGAGCCGCCGGTGGTCAATCCAGCCCAAAAGGACTACCGCTTGACTGCCAACTCCGCGGCCAAGGGACGCGGTGTGAAATACTTCGTCCCGTGGGCGCTGGCACGCAATGTCGGCGAATGGAATTTTTACAAGGGCACCTCAAACCCCCAGGTCGTCCTGGGTGAAGGGTATTACATGACCGACGAATACTTGGACCGCGATATGTACTATTTCATTCCGCGCAACGACCTGATCGTTTCCAACTGCACCGCCGCAGACTATGTGGCCGGGCCGTTGGAGGATTGGATTGAGGGCGCCCTGGCCTTCGACGGCAAGGAGCGCGTGGCCACGCTGTCCCATGCCGAACTGACCAAGAACATGGAATATCCCGCGGGCAAGGCCAAGGTCGCCTACGACGGTTCGAAGCGCGAGACCGTAGACATGGGCGCCAATAATTTCCTCATTGAAATCGTTTTCAAAACCGAGGTGGGGCAGGCTCAAGGCGTTCTGGCTGCCAAGCTGGCCCAGTCCGGATACGAACTGGCAGTTGCGCCAACTGGCGGGGTCTGCTTGAAGCTGGTATCCAACGGCGCCCAGGCCGCTGCCACCTCGACGGTTAAAGTCAACGATGGCAAATGGCATCATGTGCTGGCTGAGGCGGACCGCGTGGCAGGCAAGGCCAGCATCTACATTGATGGCAAGGCCGCCGGCGAAGGCAAACTGGACGATCTGACTAAGGATGCGCCGCTGTCGAGCACGGCTGACTTCATCGTGGGCAAAAGTTTTGCCGGTGCGGTGGATTTCCTGCGCGTGTGTCGCAGCACCTTGGCCGAGTCCAAGACCACTATTGACGAACTCTACGCTTGGGAATTCAACGGTCCATTCTTGGGCGATTTCACCGGAAAAGTACCTGCCAATGGCAAGCGCGACGCTGGCGCGATGCAGTTCGTTCCGCAATAAGCCCCGATACCGGCGGGCAACGAAGCTAGCCGTAAAGAGCCACGGCAAGGTAGAGTTCAGCTATCTCAGACTCCGCATCTTCCAACAAGATCACTGCGCCTGTCGCCTATCGGTAATGAGCACTCAGCGCTTATCACCGATCTGCAGTGTTCTCTCTTCGATTTGGCTTTGCCACCGGTCTTCTCGTCGCTGCCTGCCGTGTCTTGGGCCACGGCTAGCGTCTCGAACAGCGCCCGTAGTGTTCCAAGAATCGGTCGAGGCGCGCCAATACAGACGGCTATAGCCTACAACGCATGAAGAACTACACTCTGCAATTCTGGTTGCTGGCCGTGGCGGGTTGGATCAACCGCGAGCAGCAAGACGTGATCGCATATTTGCAGGAGGAGAACCGGGTCTACCGCGAAATGCTGGGCGACAGGCGGCTGCGGTTCAATGACCAGCAGCGGCGCCGGCTGGCAACCAAGGCCAAGGCCCTCGCCCACAGGACGCTCGCGGCGCTCGATAGCATCGTCACACCGGACACGCTGCTGCGGTGGTATCTGGAACTGATTGCGCGCAAGTACGACGGCAGCAGGCGATGGGGGCAACCGCGGACGCGCACCACGCTGTCTGGAACGCGCAATCTTGCCGGGAAAGACCCAGGGCTGTTTCAAGAAAGCGCCAGAGCCGCTCGGATGCAGGCTTTGCTTGGCCTTACCCCTGGGTCCCGCCAGCGGAAGTCGGGCCTCCGTGGACTTTGACATGGTTCTCAGTAAATGTACCGCGGGCGTCCCGCCCGCTCGTGGCAGGCTGGCAGAATCCGAGGGCAAAGGCGGGCGGGACGCCCGCGGTACGCTCTGCCTCGTGCATTTACTGACATGCACCCACAGCCCTGGTCTGCGCCCGATGCGGCTTGACAAGGGACTTCGAAAGCGCCAAGCTTCATGTTTTGCGCTTGCCTGACCCTGTCAAGGTGCTTGGCAGCGTGCTGTCAACGCACGTCGAGGTGCGGGGCGTCTGCGAGAGCTGTACCAGGGAGGGTGATAAGAAGGCTTCCACATCCAATTTTGGGCCGAAAGGCCGGAAAGGACAACGCCATGGCTGACAAGCAGGGAGTTGAGAAGATGGGACCGTCCACCGCTGGCGGCGGCACGACAAACCGGGACTGGTGGCCGAACCAGTTGAAGCTCGATATTTTGCACCAGCATTCCGCCAAGTCCAATCCGATGGGCGAGGATTTCAACTACCCCAAAGAGTTCAAGAGTCTCGACCTGAAGGCCTTGAAGAAGGACCTCCGTGAACTGATGACCAAGTCACAGGACTGGTGGCCGGCGGACTTCGGTCACTACGGACCTTTGTTCATCCGCATGGCCTGGCACAGCGCCGGCACCTACCGCATCGGCGACGGTCGCGGCGGCGCAGGCAACGGCAGCCAGCGCTTTGCTCCCCTCAATAGCTGGCCCGACAACGTCAACCTCGACAAGGCGCGCCGACTGCTCTGGCCGATCAAGCAGAAGTACGGCCGGAAAATTTCCTGGGCCGACCTGCTGATCCTCACCGGCAACGTCGCTCTGGAATCAATGGGATTCAAGACCTTCGGTTTCGCCGGCGGGCGTGAGGATATCTGGGAACCGGAAAAGGACATCTACTGGGGCCCCGAGGACAAGTGGCTGGGTGACAAGCGCTACGCCGGCGACCGCGATCTCGAAAATCCGCTCGCTGCCGTGCAGATGGGCCTGATTTACGTCAACCCGGAAGGCCCGAACGGCAACCCGGACCCGATCGCGGCGGCCAAGGATATACGCGAGACCTTCGCCCGCATGGCGATGGACGACGAAGAGACGGTTGCACTCGTCGCGGGCGGCCACACCTTCGGCAAGACTCACGGCGCCGGCGATGCAAAACATGTTGGGCCTGAACCCGAAGCGGCTGGCATCGAGGAGCAGGGCTTGGGCTGGAAGAGCAGCTTTGGCACCGGCAAAGGCGACGACACGATTTCCAGCGGCCTGGAAGTCACCTGGACGAACACGCCCACAAAGTGGAGCGGCAACTTCTTCAAGATCCTGTTCGGCTACGAATGGGAACTGACAAAGAGCCCGGCCGGCGCGCATCAGTGGAAGCCGAAGGGTGGCGCAGGCGCCGGCACCGTGCCGGATGCCCACGACCCGTCCAAGCGTCATGCGCCGGCCATGCTGACCACGGACCTCGCTCTGCGGTTCGACCCTGTCTACGAGAAGATTTCACGGCGCTTCATGGAGAATCCAGATCAGTTCGCAGACGCATTCGCCCGGGCGTGGTTCAAGCTGACGCACCGCGACATGGGCCCGCGCACACGCTATCTCGGCCCGGAGGTTCCTGCGGAAGATCTCATCTGGCAAGACCCCATCCCTGCCGTCAATCATAAACTGATTGATGCAAAGAGCATTGCCTCCCTCAAGGGCAAGATTCTAGCTTCGGGCCTGTCTGTGTCGGAGCTGGTTTCGACCGCTTGGGCGTCGGCGTCCACCTTCCGTGGCTCCGACAAGCGCGGCGGTGCCAACGGTGCCCGCATTCGTCTGGCCCCGCAGAAGGATTGGGAAGTCAACCAGCCAGCCCAGTTGGCAAAGGTCCTCAAGGCCCTGGAGCGCATCCAGAGCGCGTTCAACCGAGCCCAGTCTGGCGGGAAGAAGGTCTCTTTTGCTGACCTGATCGTTCTGGCCGGTTGCGCGGGCGTCGAGCAGGCTGCGAAGAATGCTGGCCACAAGGTGACGGTTCCCTTCACTCCGGGACGCATGGACGCCTCGCAGGAGCAAACCGATGTGGCGTCCTTCGCCGTGCTCGAACCGGTCGCGGATGGGTTCCGCAACTACCTGAAGACCAAATTCTCGGTATCGGCCGAGGAATTGCTGGTCAACAAGGCGCAATTGCTGACCCTGACCGCACCCGAAATGACGGTTCTCATTGGCGGCATGCGCGTCCTGAAGACCAACTTCGGTGGGGCCCAGCATGGGGTCTTCACCAAGCGAACGGAGGCGCTGACCAACGACTTCTTCGTGAACCTGCTTGACATGCGCACTGAGTGGAAGGCGGTCTCAAAAGACGCTGACGTGTTTGAAGGCCGAGACCGCGCAACGGGCGCACTCAAGTGGACCGGCACCCGTGTCGACCTGATCTTCGGTTCGAATTCCCAACTCCGGGCCTTGGCGGAAGTCTACGGGTGTAAGGATTCCCAGGAGAAGTTCCTGCACGACTTTGCAGCGGTGTGGAACAAAGTCATGAACCTTGACCGTTTCGGCCTCTCCTGATCATAACATTAACGTCTTCGAGGGGCGAAGACCAGGTGTTAACTGCCAAGCCTGGGCTCCTTCGGGCGCATACAACACCGTGGGTTTCCGCATCGTCATGCTTCGTCGAAGGACAGTTCCAGGCGAGGGGGTTGATAGCGCATAGGCGCCTCCTTGGTCCCCCCCAAGGAAAGTTATCGTCATGTGCGCTCATCTTCTTAGCCCTAAAGTGGGTCAACTTCTTCTGCGGCGCTGTACTTAGTGAGGGGCGAGGGACGAGGGATGAGGGGCCAGGGATGAGGCACATGAAACCACACGTGCGCGGGCATATCCCTTGCCCCTTTTCCCTCGCCCCTCGCCCCTCACCCCTTTTCCTGCGTCCGCGGGTCAAACGCATCCCGCAGGCCGTCGCCCAGCAGGTTGAAGGCCAGGACGGTGAACACAATCGCCAGACCGGGGAAGACGCCCAGCCACCAGGCATAGCGGTAGTTCTCGCGGGCTTCAGCCAGCATACCGCCCCAACTGGGATACGGTTCCTGGACACCCAGTCCCAGGAAAGACAGCCCCGCCTCGCCGAGGATGTTCCCGCCAATGGAGAGTGTGGCGACAACCACGATCGGGCCGGCGCAGTTGGGCAGGATGTGCCGCCACAAGATGCGCGCGTTGCTCACGCCCAGCGCGTGCGCCGCGGCCACGTAGTCCAGCGTCTTGACGGCCAGCACCTGCGCGCGCACGACCCGCGCCAGACCCGTCCAGCCTACCGTGCCCAGGGCCAGGAACACGACCCACAGGCTCGGCTTGTCGAAGACCGCGGTGATCGCCACGGCCAGCAGGACGCTGGGGAAGGCGAAAACGGTGTCGGTCAAACGCATCAGCAGGGCATCCGCCAGCCCCTGGTAGAACCCGCTCGCCAAGCCCACCAGCACGCCCGCCGCCAGGCTGATGAGCGCCGCTACCAGGCCGACGGAGACACTCACCCGCGCGCCGTAGACCAGCCGCGAGAACGTGTCGCGCGCGTTCTGGTCGGTGCCCAGCAGGAACGTGGCCTCCCGTCCCGCGGTCAGGGTTCTGCTCAGCGGCGGCCGCGTCTCGGCTCCGCGGAACTGCTCCTGGTATCCGTGCGGCGCCACCCACGGCGCAAAGACGGCCAACCCGGCCAGCACGGTCAGGAAGACCAGCGCCGCGAGCGCCGCGCGGTTGGTTTTCAGGCGCCGCCACAGCCTGCGCCACGGCCCTGCTTCCGAGTGGACGTGTTCAAGCCGCATTTCTCACCACCAATTCAACACAGAGGACACAGAGGAACACAGAGGAAAAACGGATGAAGAGAAGGAATCACAAAATGCAAAATGAACCCAACAAGAAGCTGTTCTCTGTGTTCCTCTGTGTTTAGAAATCCGTTCAAGCATTCTGCCGAATCCTCGGGTCCATGAAGCCGTAGAGCACGTCCACCACCAGATTGGAGAACACGAACACGCACGCGAAGAACAGGCAGCCG
>JBEKKG010000779.1:0-3991 GCA_050010835.1 Planctomycetota bacterium | reverse complement strand
TCCTGCGAATGCGCCGCGGAAATCTGCGTGCGGATGCGCGCCTTGCCTTTCGGCACCACGGGGTAGGAGAAGCCGATAACGTAAATGCCCTTGGCGAGCATGGCGTCGGCGAACCTGGCGGCCAGCGCGGCGTCGCCCAGCATGAGGGGCGTGATGGGATGTTCCCCCGGGAGGATGTTGAAGCCCAGCTTGGACATGCCCGCACGGAAGAAGCGTGTGTTGGCCTCCAGCTTGTCCCGCAGCGCCGTGGATGCCGAGAGCAGCTCCAGCACTTTCAGCGACGCCGCGACGATGGGCGGCGCGACGGAATTGGAGAAGAGATAGGGGCGCGAACGCTGCCGCAGCAGCGCGATGATCTCCTTGCGCCCGCTGGTGTACCCGCCGCTGGCTCCGCCCAGGGCCTTGCCCAGCGTGCCCGTCAGGATGTCCACCCGGCCCATGACCTGGTGGTATTCGTGCGTGCCGCGGCCGCGCGGGCCCATGAAGCCGGCGGCGTGGGAGTCGTCAATCATCACCAGCGCGCCGTACTTCTCAGCCAGTCCGCAGATCCCCGGCAGGTTGGTCAGCGTGCCGTCCATGGAGAAGACGCCGTCGCTGGCGATCAGGCGCTGCCGCGCGCCGCGCGCCTCCTGCAGCTTGGCCTCCAGATCGTCCATGTTGTTGTTCAAGTAGCGGAAGCGCTGCGCCTTGCAGAGGCGCACGCCGTCAATGATGCTGGCGTGGTTGAGCTCGTCGGAGATGACCGCGTCCTCGGGGCCCAGCAGCGTCTCGAACAGCCCGCCGTTGGCGTCGAAGCAGGAACTGTAGAGCAGCGTGTCCTCGGTGCCGAGGAACTCGCTGAGCCGCGCTTCGAGCTGCTTGTGGACGTCTTGCGTGCCGCAGATGAAGCGCACCGACGACAGCCCGTAGCCCCAGCGCTCCAGCGCCGTGCGCGCCGCCTCCAGCACCGCCGGGTGGCCGGCCAGGCCCAGGTAGTTGTTGGCGCACATGTTCAGCACTTCCTGCCCCGTGCTGACGCGGATGTGCGCCCCTTGCGGCGTGGTGAGGATGCGTTCGTTCTTGAAAAGACCCGCCTGCTTGATCTCTTCCAGTTGCTTGACCAGTTGGTCCTTCATCGTACCGAACATGAGCACCCCCCTTGAAACGATGAATTATGAATGATGAACGATGAACAAACTGCCTTTGGAATCCCGCACCCCGCGCCCCGATCCCCGCGCCCCGCACCCCGCACCCCGTTCACCCGTTCTTCCAGTGCAGAATCACTTTGCCGGAGCGGCCGGAGCGCATGACTTCAAACCCTTTCTCGAACTCAGTGTAGTGGAAACGATGGGTGATCACAGGGCGAATGTCCAAGCCGCTCTGCAGCATCACGGTCATCTTATACCAGGTCTCGTACATTTCACGCCCGTAGATGCCTTTGATCGTCAACATGTTGAAGATGACTTTGTTCCAGTCAATGGCCATCGGCCCCGCGGGGATGCCCAGCATGGCGATCTTGCCGCCGTGGCACACGTTCTCCAGCATGTCGCGGAAGGCCTGGGGATTGCCGGACATCTCCAGCCCCACATCGAAGCCTTCCGCCATGCCAAGCTGCTGCTGCGCCTCGGCAATGCTTTTCTCGCGCACGTTCAGCGCGACTGTGGCGCCCATCTTTCCGGCCAGCTCCAGCCGGTACTCGTTCACGTCGGTGATGACCACGAACCGCGCACCCGCATGGCGCACGACCGCGGCGGCCATAATGCCGATCGGGCCGGCGCCGGTGATGAGCACGTCCTCGCCCAGGACGGGGAAAGACAAAGCCGTGTGCACGGCGTTCCCGAACGGGTCGAAAATCGCGGCCACATCCAGGTCCACCGCCTTGCGGTGATGCCACACGTTGGTCATGGGCAGCACGAGGTATTCGGCGAAGGCCCCGGGGCGGTTCACGCCGATGCCCCTGGTGTGGGCGCACAGATGCCGCCGCCCCGCCAGGCAGTTGCGGCAGCGCCCGCAGACCACGTGGCCTTCGCCGCTGACGATCTCGCCCGGAAAGAAGTCGCTGACGTTCGAGCCCACCTGAACGACCTCGCCGACGAACTCATGCCCGATAACCAGCGGCACCGGGATGGTCTTCTGGGCCCACTCGTTCCACTCGTAGATATGCACGTCCGTGCCGCAGATGGCCGTGCGGTCCACCCGGATCAGCACGTCGTTGATGCCCACGGCCGGTTCAGGCACGTCTTCGAGCCACAACCCGGCTTGCGCGTGCTTCTTGACCAGAGCCTTCATCCTGTACCTCCCTGGAATCCGCCTTGTCTACTACTACTTCTTGCCACAGAGAAAATGGAGAAAACAAAAATTCCTCTCTGTGTTCTCTGTGTTCTCTGTGTCCTCTGTGGCTAAGGGTTCGTTCCCAGAAAATGATCTGGGATGTTGTCCTCCTCCATCCGCACTTCCCGGCGCTTGAGCTGAACCCAGGTGCGGCAGAGCCACCCGCGGTCGCTCAGCAGGCAATAGTGGCCGCTGTCCTTGGGGTAGAAGTCCAGAGGATGATAGAGGTAAATGGCCGGCGCCTGCGGGCCCGCAAGGCCTGCGTACATCCGGTAAGGCAGGGCACAGACGGCGTCAAAAGAGCGCCTGAGCAAGCCCATAAGCGCGGGATGGGTACGCAGCATCGCGGACGAGACGGCATGCGTGAGCAGCAATTCCGAGATGCCGGCCCATTCGGCGTGGGACATCCTGATAGGCCAGTAGAGCACCTCCAGGCGCCTCGCTTCGCACAGGACCGCGAGGTCCAAGTGCTGCCCGGCGAAGTGTGTCCGCAGCGTTTCCTCGGCAACATCAATCGTGACCGCCCCAGGCGGGTCCAGGATCAGCCGGCAATGCGGCGCACGGGGCTCCACGCCGGCCAGAACAGGTCCGCATTCATCATTCATCGTTCATCATTCTTCCAGCGCTGCCCTGCGCAGAAGGTCCAGCGCCTGAGCGGCCGCGCGGTCGCGGATCGTCTGGCGGTCATAGCCCGGATAGTTGCGCTCCCAGGTCCGCACTCCTTGCGCCGTGGCGACGCCAAAGAAGACCAAACCCACGGGCTTGGCCGGCGTGCCGCCGTCCGGTCCTGCGATGCCCGTAACCGCCAGGCCAATGTCCGCTCCGGCGCGCGCGCGGATGCCGGCGGCAAGTTCCTGCGCGGTCTCAGCGGAGACCGCGCCGTGAACGGCCAGCGTTTCAGGCTGGACGCCGCAAGCCCGGACCTTGGCCGCGTTAGAGTACACGATGGCGCCCTCCAGGAACGCGGCGCTGGCGCCGGGGATTTCGGCCAAGCGCGCGGCCACCAATCCCGCCGTGCAGCTTTCGGCGAGGGCCGCGGTCTTCTTGCGCGCCAGGAGAGCTCTAAGCGCCGCCAGGGCCAGAGTGTTTTCGTCATCCTCGCCGAACAAACCCTCGCGCAGCGCCGCGCGCACCAGTTCCGCTGGGCCGGCCAGGAGCGCCGCGGCCTGCTCCGCCGCCGCCGCCGTGGCCACGAGCCGCACTGAGACCACGCCGCCGCCCACGCGCGTCCCCACGTCCGGGTTGCGGCCCGGCTGCATCAGTTCCTTGAGGCGCTCGCCCACCACGGACTCCGGAATCCCAAAGGAGTGGAACGTCTTGATCCTGATCGCCTGGGGCAGAGGGAAAAGCCGGGCCAGGAGCGGCAGGATGCGTTCATTGAGCAGGCCCTTCATTTCGCGGGGCACGCCGGGCATTAGGAAGACGTGTTTTTCGCCCACGATGAGATGCACGCCCGGCGCAGTGCCCCAATCGTTGCGCAGGACGTGGGCGCCTTTGGGGAGGAAGGCCTGCTTGCGGTTGGAGGAAGTGAAACTGCTGAGCGGACGCTTCAGCCGCTCGGCCATCTGGTCCATCACCTCCGGGCGGTACTCCAGCTCCAAGCCCACCGCCTTGGCCAGGGCTTCCATTGTGAGGTCGTCGTCCGTCGGCCCCAGGCCGCCTGTGGCCATGACGATGTCGG
>JBEKKG010000778.1:0-4000 GCA_050010835.1 Planctomycetota bacterium | reverse complement strand
AAGGCCCGGCATTGCAGCCCTGAGGAGGAGTTCGAAGTTCAAGCGCAGGTCCTCCTCTGACACACAGTCCGCAGCACTCTCCGCGAGCCTTGAGGTCAGGCTCACGATGTCAGGCGCGTCAGTGCGGTTCAACATTGCGTTTCCGGGCTCACTGGGTCGTGAGACTATTTAAGCATATCCTGAAACGGCTTTGCGTTTGTGGAGCGGCTGGGTCGACGGAGCTCTGACCACAGCCTCGGAGCGTAGCCGTCGTTCCAGGGTCTGGCCGGGGCCAAAACCGGTCAAACGCTGATCAGGCAGGGTAAGATTATTCTACCTCGTTCCCGAACGCACTCCAGCCCCGCCTCACTTGTCGAGCGAATAACTCCAGCTTTGCGCCAGGGCAGATCTTTTCAACCAGGGCGTAGAACTCCTCCGGCTTGCGTGAGTGTTCCCGGCGCGCGGCTTCCAGGGCGGTGCCGTCGCTGCCATGCAGGAAGACCGGCTTGCCTCGCGCGCCCAGGAGGCAATGCTCCGTCTGCCCCCTGAGCCATTCGCCGGTTCCCATCCGGTCCTTCACCCAGGTGAGCAGCGTCTTGTACTCAAAGCCCCAGGCCGTAACCACATCGAAGGCAACCGGCAGGTGGGCGTTGGTGGTCCACAGCCACAGGATGGCGTTTTCGTCGGCAATCTCCCGCACCGGCATGGCCTTGATGTCTTCGAGGGGCATCGTGGGGTACGGCAGCGAGTTGCCGCTGTCATACTGCCAGGGGGGATCGGCGACGATCACCTGGAAAGGGCCGGTCGGGAGTTCTGGAGCCGCGGCCTCAAGCCCCTTGGCCTGCCTGAGGACCGTAAGCCTGCGGTAGGCGCCGGCCACCTTGCCGCTGCGATCCATCCGCTCAACCAAGTGGCCGTACTCTTCGGGTTCTTCCTCGGCCGCCTCGACCACCGCCTCGGCCCGCTCGATGGTCGTTCGCCCGACACCCAGGTAGCGGGCGATCTTGTCGCGGGCGTCCCCCTGTCCTTCCGCCACTGTGGCGGGATGACAGAGGTCCGTCTTGGTTCCTTGGCGCTGCCGTGCCTCGCGCCGTTCCAGCGGTTCGATGGCGCGCTTCAGCGCCACTATCTCGCTGGGCAGCAAGTCCTTGCGCACGAGATTCTCATGCGCCTCGCCGCGGGCGGCCTGCAACAAGTCAACCACGGTGACCGGCACCTCGGCCCAGCCCAACAGCAAACAGGCCTTGAGCCGCCGCTGCCCCGCGATCAGCCGGCCCTGTGGCGTGACCACAATCGGGTGAAGCAGGCCGACCTCCTCAATGCTGGCCGCCAGGGACCGCAAATCGCCCAAATCCCTGCGATAGCGCTGGCCCACCGCAATCTGCTCGACGGGCAAACGCGTCGGCTTGGATCTTGGGGACATCCGCTAGGCAGCCAGCCTCTCCTGACCCAGCAAGGGGCTGATTCTCTCCCTGGCCAACGCTACGTACTCGGCGTTCAGGTCAATGCCAATGAACCGCCGTCCGTACTTCAGCGCCACCAAGGCCGTGGTGCCGCTGCCCAGGAACGGATCGAGAACCACGCCCCCTTCGGGGCAGGCAGCCTGAATGGGAACCTCGATCAAGGCTGGAGGATAGACCGCGAAGTGCGCGCCGGAGAACGGCTGGGTGGGGATGGACCAGACGCAGCGCCTGTTGCGGCCGTGCAGATTATTAAATGATGCCGGGAAGTTAAGCCGGTAAGGCTGCTTGCTGTGATACGCCCGGCCCTGGCGCAGTCTGGCGCGGTAGGCTACATCCGAATTGGGAGCCAGGGGCTCCAGTTGTTGCCGGAAGTAGTAGCGCGGCCTCCTGACGAAAAAGAACAGCTTTTCATAGTCCACGGTGAAGCGGTCCTTGGCCGAGGAAGGCATGCAGTTGGGCTTGCGCCAGATGATCTCGTTGCGCAGTATCCATCCGCAGCGGGTCATTTCAATGGCGAAGCGAGAAGGGATTTGCAGCAGGCTTTTCTCCAGCCCCGGCACCCCGGCCTTGCCTTTTTCCTGCCAGCCCAGGTTTGACTGGGTGCCGCGGTTCGTGGCCTGCTTTCCCTCGCGCAGGCCGGCACCGCTGCCGGTGCCGTAGGTATCTCCCAGGTTGACCCAGCAGCTGCCGCGATCCTTCAGGACCCGGCGTGCCTCCGCAAAAACCTCAATCAGGGCGGCGATGTAATCGCCAAACTGGTGTTCACTGCCGATTTGTCCCTCCACCCCGTAATCGCGCAGCGCCCAATAAGGGGGCGAGGTGATAATCATGTCCACGCTTTGATCAGGGAACTCCCGCATGACCTCTCGGGCATCGCCATGGATGATCTCGTTGATCGGAAGTGCGCTGTGCAAGGTCAAAGCATGCCTTTCTGCACCGAGTCGGAGATGAGACTGCGACGTGTTCCCTGGGTGATGGGCACAACCTTGGAGGCGCGCATACAGAGCCGGCAGCCCTCTCGGGGCTCCACTTGAGTGGCGCAGTCGAAGTCGCCTTCGGCCAAACCCAGGCGGCGGTAGTTCCAAGCGCGCGGGCGCTTCATTAGCAACGTGTCGATGGCGTAGACGGCCAATGCCCCGACCGCCTGCAGAATGTCGGCGATGGCCGGAGCGCCCGGACACGGGTAGCGGTCGTCGTTGATCATGTCCGGAAACACGCAGGCAATACACGGCCCCTCCCTGGCCTGCACGAAAACATAGCCGTGGTCGCCGTTGGCGCTGACAGCGGTGAACACCACCGGGATGCCGGCGGCGCGGAAGTGCCGACTGGCAGACACGCGGGCCGGATTGTTATCCACGCCGCAGACGGCGACATCGCAAGACAGGTCAGTTCCGCGCGCCACAACCTCCTGCAGGCGAAACGGAAGGCTGCGGATCTCGGTTTCGGCAATGCATTCGGCCTGGAGATTCTCGGCAAGCGCAAAGGCCTTGTTCTTGCCGAGGTCCCGCTCATAAAAGCGTTGGCGGTTGAGGTTGCTTGCCTCAACAACGTCATCGTCCAGGAGTGCGATTCGACCGATGCCCTTCCGTACCAGCGTCGGCGCGATCTGCGAAATGATGCCGCCTGCGCCAATGCACAGCACGCCGCTTTTGGAGAAGATCGCCTGGTCAAAGCCGGGGATCTTCTGTTGGCGGTCTTCGGCTCCAGCAATGGCCTTACCGCGCAGCCTAAGCGAGGTTTGTGAGACGGTAGATGCCGGGCGCATGGTTGTCCACTCCTTCCCCGTAGATTTCGATCTCGAGGTTTTGGTCCAGCCGGACGAAGCGGATAAACCCGTCGCGGCTGAAAATGGCCATCACCGCCACGTGACCGGCGCTCTCCAGCCGCCTCTGGAACCTCTCGTCGATGCGGGAGGGGCAGGTGGCGTCGGCGCCGCTGCCAGGGTGGCTGTGGAAGTGGGCCAAGAATTTGTGGCCGAACTGTTCGAGCTTGATGAGCAGGTTGTGCGTGGAGGGCACATCCCCTACCACGCCCATGGGGCTGCGCCGCTGGTGCGCAAACTCGGCCCATTGGTCTAGGACCAGCACGCCTTCGATCTCCGAGCCGGTGATGAAAAAGAACTGTTCGTCCCGGTCCGCCGTGAGCTTCTTGAAGCTCTCGTGCAAGAACAGGGAGCTGACTGCGTAACGGCGCGGGCCGATGTTCGGCCTGCCGGTGTTCTCCGCTTCGATCCGCTCCAGGCTTTCCAAAAACTCGTTGGTCCGCCGGATCTCCGTGCACATGCGTCGGGTGCTCTTGCGGGCGCGCGCAGCCTCATTGAAGCGGCCAATCAGCTTCTCGCGCCGCGTAACCAGCGCCATTCTCTTCTCTTCCAGGTGGGTCGTTTTCATTGTTCGTAAGCCTCCGTGATTAAGCGTTCGATGGTCATGATTCCTGAGCTGACGTCTTTGGGCTCTTTGCCCATGTGGATTAGGTACCAGTCGTTGCCGCGGTGCTGGAAACAGGTCCAGTGGCTGTGGCGGCGGATTTCGACCGAGGGGCAGTAGAGAAAAAAGTCG
>JBEKKG010000777.1:0-4009 GCA_050010835.1 Planctomycetota bacterium | reverse complement strand
TAGATCGCTCATGGCTTCTTCTCCGCCTTTGCATCGTCTTTCTCTGGCTTCTCAGACTTTGGCTTGCCCGGCCACCTTGGTTCGTCTTTCTCAGACTTCTCCACTTGAACCGGCGGTTCCGGCTCCGGCCCTACGCCGGTGTCCTCGTAGTTCAGCTCAACCGTGGACTTCTCCGCAGGGTTGAGTTTGACCCCGCCCAACTGGGGTATCAACCTCATGCCGCGTTTCAGCCCCTCCTTCGGCTCAAAGTAACGGAAGAGCAAGGCGCGGCCCGTCTTGTCAATGATCCACTCTTTGGTCCGTTTATGCCAGCACCAAATGGCAAGGTGATGAATCTGCTTGCCCTTAAGCCCCTCCTCATCGTATTGTTCTCTCTGGCGCCACGAATGCACGATCACTTTCGCCGCTTCGCAATGCCCTTTGACCCCCAGCACCTGCTGCTGATCCATGAAGTCGTCGAACTTGGCCAAGTCCCTGGCGATGGCCTGCGTGTCCCCTGGTTCCAGCGGCCTGGCTCCCTTGACTGTCTTGCCGACGTCCGACAGGCCCACGAAGCTGCTGTGGTCTGTCAGTACCGCTATATCATAGACGTCTTTGGGCAGGTTTTCGATGCGATAAGTTTCTTTTTCAGGATCAACCTTGCCTTGGTAGGCCGCCATGCGCTCAATGCCGAAGGCCGCAACCTGCTCCAGCTTGCCCAAGCCTTTGAGAGTGCCGCAGATCACGCCATTACCGCCGCTGGATTCGGCCACGTCGGTGAAGGTAATCGAGGTTACATAGACTATATCCTTGAAGGTCTGGCCGACTTCGCCTTTCACCTGGAACTTGAGGATGAAATTCTTGTTTTCGAAGTCCTTCGGGCCCTCCGGGCCAGCGTAACGAACGTACACCGGCGTCGTCATCAAGTGGCCCTCGATGGTCTTGCCGGAACCCATTTTCACCGCGGCGCCGAACTCCATGAAGGGATACGTCGTGGACAGGAACTCCTTCTCGTCACTGCCGGCGTTCTTGAAGCGCCACGGGTGTTCCATGGTCTTCCTGCCTTCACTGAAGGTGATGCTGACCACCTCGATCTGGTCCACGTTCACATACCGCCCGTCCAGTACGTCCTTGCCTTCCCAGACCCGCAGCTTGGCGTTGGTGAACCAGATTTCGCCTTTCAACTCGGTCCCGTCGCTCAGCGTGATCTTCCCCGGACGGCGATCCGTGGCGGCTTGGGCCAAGCCCTGCGCCAGGACGACCGCCAGAAGGACAATTCTTAGAGCTAGGGTTCGAGCTATGTGGTTTGGCATTTCCTCCACTCCTCGTACCACAACGAACGACCAGTCACAAAGGACACAACACAGCCTAAGGCGCTAAGTGTCCAGAGAGTTGCTGTTGCTGTAAGTCCGTAATCCTCGTGCCTTTTGGGAGAGAATGGGGTGCGATTGGGGTGCGATTGGGGTGAATATGGGGCGAACATGGGGCGAACATGGGGCGAACATGGGGTGAGAATGGGACTAACATGGGACCTGGCCTGTGCTTGCCAGGTCCGCAAAGCTATTCCCTGAGTTCTAACCATGCCCGAATTTGGATTACCCATGGCCTGTGGCCTCTTCCTACCATCTACTACGCGCGGCGCCGCAAAAGTTTGGTTTGCAAAGCCATTTTTCTGCGTGGCCCAGGCAGGACGGTGTTTCCAGGATGTCTGGACAGGCTGGAAAGCCTGTCCTACTGGTCCGGCTCTGAACCACTCCCTCAAACGCAACCCTCATCTTCAGCCACCCTGGTATTACGCCCCTTCAGAGCTTACAAATCCTAACCGGGGGCGTTGCCCCCGGCTATTCTATTTCGCCCCTTCGGGGCGGCCACGCCGGGCTAGATCAAGTTCATCTTTCTCCGCGCGATCCATTCCGCGGTCATCAGGCCCAGGAACACCAGGAAGTACAGCGGCAAGCCCCACTGCCTGTCCCAGAGCAAGCTCGACTCCTTGTAGACGACCTTCGCGTTGACCCCATCCAGCACCAGGTCCACCAACTCGCCGGCCTGGTCCTGCACCCGCATGGCGCCGCCGGTCTTGGAGGCCAGTTCCTGTAGATATGACGTATTGACCGCCAGATTTGAGCCTTCGCCTACGCCCGCGCCGGCTTCGAGCAGGAGTTCGCGCGTATCCAGCACCCCCTTGGAATCCGAGGCGCTGGCTTCCAGCCGGTAAGTGCCGCTTTGGACCAGGTCAACCTGAGCGGTGTACGTGCCCACCGGGCTGTCTTCGCGGAAACTGACGGGGCCGATGAGCGTGCCGTCGAGTTTCTTGAGCGTGGCGCTGAGCACCGCTCCGGACAGCGGATGGAGGCCGCGGTCCTGAACACGCGCGGAGATCGCGGCGCGCGCGCCAGGCTGGTAGCGTCCCTGCCTGTCGGCGGTCAGCTTCAGCAGTCCCCCGCCTTCCTCCGAACTGGCAAGGTAACGCACGGCCTGCCGCCAGAAGGTGTCGTAGAGTTTGTCGCCGTCCTTTCCGGAAAGGCTCCATTTCCACAACGAGTTGGTCGCGACGCCGAGCACCTTGCCTTTGCCGTAGCGCCCGGTGGCAATGACCGCCGGACGCTCGCCCGAGGACAGGGCGGCTTGCACCAGGCCCTGGTGTCCCGGCCGCAAGGAACCCGGGGTGTTGTAGCCGTCAAACCTGGCCAGCGAGCCGCCTTCGCTCAGAATGCCGGAGAGATCGCGGAAGATGGCGTGGGCGCGGCCCAGCGGCGTGAGCTCAATGGCCACGGAGTCATAATGAAAAGGCGGTTCGGACGGGGCGATCTGCCAGGGGAAAACCGGGGCCAGCGGCGTCTGCGCCCAACCGCCGCGGCCAAACGCATTCGGGCCGCCCGTGAGCACTATCCCGCCGCCTTCCGTAACGAACTGTTCCAGCACCTTCAGCGCCGCGGGACTCAAGTCCTTGGCTTCGCAGCCGGAGATGAAAATGCACTTGAAGCGCTGGATCTGGTCCAGGGCCGTCGGGAATTCGTTGCCGAATTTGTCGCCGGCCCGCTGGCCCTGCAGCAGGAAGCGGTCCACGCCGGTGCGGATGAGCGCGGTGAAGTCAATGCCGGGGTCGGCCTTCAGGGCGTTGCGCAGCGGCTTGAACTCCTGCCCCAGTTCCGAGGCATAGTAAAACACGCGCAAAGACGGGTCGCGCACCTCCACCGTGATGGTGCGCTCGTTGTTCAATATGGCCGCCTCGGTCCTGAAGACGGGCACCTGCAGCTTGTAGCGGTGGATGCCCGGCTCCGGCGACTTGACCCGCACCACCACCTGGCGCTGGCGCGTGTCCGCGGAGAGCTTGACCGCTTCCGCGCTGATGACGGTGTTGTTTTCGGAAAGGGACAGCGAAATGTTGCCCAGTTGTTCGAAGAACTCCTTGCGCCCCGAGGCGGCAACTTCCACGTTGATCTCGAAATCCGTCTTGGCATCCACTTGTTCGGGCGCTTCCACCCGCCCGATGCGCAGGTCGTCCGCCTTGAGCAGGTCGCTGCCCACGGCCACGGAGAAAACCGGCACGCCGGTGGCCAGGCCGGGCGGGAGCGCGCGCCCGTCGCCGCCATCGGTGACCAGAACGAACGCGCCCACGGTGCCTTTGGAGAAGTTCTTGGCGCTGTCGAGCAAAGCGCGCGGAATGTCCGTGCCGTCGCCGTCGCCTTTCAGTTCCGCCGGCTTTTCCAAGGGGTGCACGCCGTCGGCGAAGGCCACAGTCGTGACCTTCATGCCCCTCCTCCTCAGGCGCGGCAGGATCTTATCGAAAGCGATATCCCTGGCGTCTTCGAGGCGGGTGCGGCCCAGCGAGCCGTCGTGCGTCGTCATGGAACGGCTGTCGTCAACGAGCAGCAGCACACACGCGCTTTCATAGTCCTTTTCCTCTTTCAAGAGCGCCGGACGCAGCAGCCCGAGCAGCAAGACCGCCGCCGCCAGGACCTTCAACACCAGCAACAGCGTGGCCTGGCGGGCGGGATACAACTTATAGAGCACCCGGTAAACCCAACCC
>JBEKKG010000776.1:0-4021 GCA_050010835.1 Planctomycetota bacterium | reverse complement strand
TGTCGTCCAGAAAGCGGCGCAGATCGTCAGCCAGGGCGGCAGCGCTCTGATAGCGCTGTTCGGGGTGGCGCGCAATGGCCTTGAGGATCACGGTCTCCAAGTCGAGGGGGATCGCCGGGTTGATCTGCCGGGGCCGCGCAGGTTCCTTCTCGCTGATCTGGCGCAGCAGCGCGGCAGGGCTGGTGTCACTGAACGGCAGGTGCAGCGTGAGCAGTTCATAGAGAGTCAGCCCCAGACTGCAAACGTCGCTGCGGGCGTCGGCCTGCGACTGCAGCGCCTCCGGCGCCATGTATTGCAAGGTGCCGAGGATGTCGCCGGGGGCAGTCAGGTCAGCCTGGTGAGCGAACTTGGCCAGGCCGAAGTCGGTGATCCAGAGGGTGCCCAGAGTATCGAGGATGATGTTGGCGGGCTTGATGTCGCGATGGAGAATGCCTTGGTTGTGAGCGTAGTTAAGCGCGTCAGCCACCTGCACGCCAACCTGCGCCACCCAGCGCCAGTATAGGTTGTCTGATGAGGCCTGCCCGCATGGCGGGGCCGGCACGGGCGTTGCACGACGGCCCGCGCCGCCGCCCGTTGCCGCTGGCAGCGGCCGCTGTTCTCTGAATGAGTCCAGGACCTCATTCAGTCCCTGGCCCTGGATGTACTGCATGACGAAGTAATGGAGCCCTTCGGCCTCACCGATCCCGTATACCGGCACGATGTTGGTGTGATGGAGTTGGGCGGCCGCTTGTGCTTCGCGCTGAAAGCGCTGCAGACTCTTCGGGTCGAGCAGGGAGTGCTTCGGCAGGACCTTCAGCGCCACGTGCCGTCCGAGAGTCTTCTGTTCAGCCTCAAAGACTACTCCCATTCCGCCGCGGCCGATCTCCCGCAGGATACGGTAGTCGCCAAGCCACTCGATGCCGGCGCCGCCCGGCAGCGCGGCATCCGCCTCTTTGTGCCGCTTGAGTTCCTCCATCATCAAGACGGAAGGGAGCAGGGCGCGAAGCTGCTCCGCCAAAGCGGGATAGCGCTCCGCATATTCACCGACCGACGGCTGCGCGCCTCGCCGGCACTGTTGAGCGAACTCCTCCGCGACCAGATCAACCGGATCGCGCTCGGCCTCGCATTCGCCCATACGTGCTCCTTAGACCAAATTATTCACCGCAGAGACACAGAGAGCGCAGAGAACAGCAGGGGGATTGGATTATCAGGTTCACCAGTTCACTCTGCGTTCTCCGCGCCTCTGCGGTGAATAGTTCTGGTTAGCTCTCAAGGAAGCCCGGCATGCCCGCCAAGGCGTCCCTCAACCTCTGCAAGGCGCGCACATACCGGTTGCTGGCCGCGGCTTTCTTGAGCCCCAGTACTTCCGCGACCTCGTCGTTGCTGAGCTCTTCGAAATGGCGCAACACCAGCACTTCCCTGTCCAGAGGCTCCATCTTGTCCAAGGCGGCTTCGAGCTGTGCCAGCGCTTCGCCGCGGATGGCCGCCTGGCTCGGAGACTCCAGCCCCGCCGCAAGCTGCGCCGCCAGCGACACCGTTGTCGCCTGCGGCATCGCGTTACGGTATAGCGGCACCTCGCGGCCCGCATCTCTCATTTCGGCGCCCAGATGCTGCCGGTGGAGGTCCGTGAGGCGCTGGCCGGTGACCATGCGCAGCCACAGAAGAACGGGCATTTCGGGCTTGTCGAGGTAGTGCGGCAAGCGCTTCAGCGCTTCCAGGTAAGCATCCTGCAGGACGTCCGAGGCGGACACGCGGCCATTGAGACGGCGATCGAGCCGCAGCTCCACCATCCGCCGCAAGCGTTCGCGGTGCAGCGAGAACAGCTCTGCGAGCGCGTCCTTGTCGCCGCCGGCGAGACGCTCCTGCAATCGTGCCGCACTCTCCGGTTTGCCAGCCAATGTGGTCCCTCCGGCCGTTACCTCACAACAGCTTAAACGGACTGGGCGCCTGCCAGTCCACACAGAATGTTCGGATTCTGGCGCTGTACCTGCGAAGGCGCAAGTTTGCATTTCTCAGATTCCCTGTGTACGATACCTGTAACGCCGCGTTTATGAGAACAGGGGATGGAACGGCGAAGGTAAAAGGGCTTTTGGAAAAGGAGTCAGACCCATGAAACACACAGCCTGGATTGTGTTGGTGTTAGGCATTCTGGTACTGCCCGCCGGTGTCGCAGTTGGCGGGGACGCCGGGGGAGGCAACGGTGGCGCACCAAGCCAGGGGCACCGCCCGCCGCCGCCTGAAGTCATCGGCAAGTTCATCCTGGCACACGCGCAGGATTTGAACCTGACCGACGATCAAAAGCAGAAGGTTCAGGACTGGCTCACGGCACACCCAGGCGATGGTTCCGGCCAGGCCGGCGGCGGACCCGGCCAGGGTGGTGGCGGACCCGGCAAGGGCGGTGGCGGAGCTGGCCAGGGTGGTGGTGGAGCCGGCCAGGGTGGTGGTGGAGCTGGCAAGGCTGGCGGGGGTGGCGGCGGACCCGGCCATGGGCCCTTTGCAAACATTTTGACCCCAGAGCAGCACAACAAGTTGCACGAACTGCTGAAGGCCGAACACCCGCAGGGTGGTCAGCCGCCGGCGGGGGGCGGCCAACAGAAACAGAAATGAACATGGCCGTGCAGTCTCCGAGCCGCGCGCGTAAGCAAGCGGCAATTTCCGCTCCCTCACGGTCGCGGCTCGGACTGAACGGTTACGCGCATTTGAGGACTACTCTCGCGGCGGCGCTGCTTCCGCTTTTTCCGCCGTGGGCGCGGGCAGAATGCTCGGGGTCCACTCCAGTTCCACCGTTGCGCCATCCTGGCCCGTTTCCGGCCGCACCTCGGCTTTCACGCCGCCGATCAAGCAGGCTATCTTCACTGCCAGGCGGATGTGAAGTGCGGCGTCCGGATACCGTTCCAGAAATTCGCCGGATTGCATCTTCTCTTCCAACTCGTCAAAATGCAGCGTCATAAGCCGCTCGATCGTCGGCGCCAGGCGCGGGCCGTCGAGACGCAAAAAGAAGCAGGGCGCCGGCGCGCCGCCCGGCGGTGCAGGCAGGCTGGCCGCGCCGCGCGCTTGCGGCTCGCGCAGGGACGACGGATCCCGCACCACATTAAGCCCTGCATTTGAGGTAAAGTACAGCCCGTGCCGGGAGACGATCCACCCCGGCGCCATGAGTTGTCCGGTATTCAGCACGTACTTGTCACACAGTTCATCGTGGGCCAGTTTCACGTAAGGAGGTTTTTCGTGGGGCGGAACCGGGCCGTCGAAAACGTAGCCGTCCCAGCGCTGCCGGATCAACTCGGCCGCGGCGTCGCGCACTTCCGCCTTGGCGCCGTCAAGAGGAACATTGGCGCGCAGCAGCGCATAGCCGGCTACGTCCAGAGGATCGGGACTGACCGTGAGATAGAGCTTATGCCCCAGGGCAGGCCACAGATCGCGGTCCAGATCCACACCGGCCTCCCGCAGTTGGCTGAAGCGATGGCTCCAGCGGCGTTGGCCGCGGATCAATGCGGCTTCATCCCTGACCAGGCGCATCTCGCTCTCCAGGTAATTGAGAAAGAGTGCTTTGAGATCCACGGGCAGCAACGCTTCGGCAAAGAGTTCCACCCCGGAAGCGGGCGGGACGCCCGCGCTCCCAGCAGCAGCCCAGGCATCCGGAGTGGCTGGAACCGGCAGCGCCAGGCCCTGCAGATTCCCCCGCGCCGCGAAGCCCTGCGCTGTCGAAAAAATGTCCAAGCTGATTTCTGCCGGCGGCTGGCTGAGACTGCACATCTCCAGTGCGCCGGGCGGTTGGAGCAGCGCGCGCAGGACCGCTTCCGGCAGTTTCGCAGCGCGCAACTGCTCGTACTGCGGATATGCGGAAGCCAGCCGCTTGTGCGGCGCCGGCGCGTTGGAGGGGAACATGGTCAACCTGGCCAGCAGCAGTGCCGTGCTCGCCTGGCTGAGTCTCTCTTTGCCGAGAATCGCTTTGCGGTCCGCGCAGGCTGACAGCCCGCGCCACTCAGGTTCTGCGCCGTTGAAGCCTAATGCGGCCAAGCCGCCGCCAATGTCGAAGAACCGC
>JBEKKG010000775.1:0-4025 GCA_050010835.1 Planctomycetota bacterium | reverse complement strand
GCCGCGGTCCTTCGTCTCGGAGCGGACGTGTCGGCGGCCATCGTCTCAGCGGCACGTCGCCGTCCCGGCACCCACAACTCCCGCCGGGTGTTCGTCGAGCAGATGGTGACGCGTCGGCTGGCTGACGAGTACCTGCGCACGCTCAGTCTCCACAGCGATTCCGGGCGCACGCCCTCTTTCGTGAGCACCCAGCCGGCCGTGAAAGCACCTGTGGAACCGATCGAACACGGTCGTGCCGGTCGCGAGCCCAGCCGAGCCTCAGAGGCGACCGTGCGCAACTTGGGATCGGCGGGTCCACGGGACACGGGATCTGCGCCAGCGGGCATCGGCGAGCGGCTGCGTGTCTTCTACGCGCTCACTACGCGGCCGGTGTTGATTCGCGGCCTGGCTCCCGAAGCAAAATATCGTCTGACCTGCTTCGATCCGGTCACCGGAGAACGGACGCAGCCGATTGAAATTCAGACGGATGCTGACGGAAGCTTCTGCTGTCCGGCACCCACCCACACTCACGACTGGGCCGCCGTTCTCGAGCGCAACGTCCCGGAAGCAACGCCCAAACCGGCTTTGCCCTGAAATCCCGATCAAGACACGGCCTGTCGCCGTCGTCTCACGGTCGGCCCGGTTGGCGTGCCAACAGGGGCTCGAATTGCCGCGTCCAGACCTTGGGGTAGGCCATGTTGCTGACGACCAACTCATGCTCCCCGTCGAGCGTCGAAACGGCGACGAGTTCACAGCGCGTCCAGCGGCCCCAATCGCTGCCGGCTTCATCCGTCCAGCCGGCCATCCACTGCCGGCCGTCGAATTTCAGCTCGGGCCGGACCATCCACGGCGGCTTGGTCAAGGTCAGCACGCGGGCGCGGCCGGCGGTCTGGATGCGGATGGCCCGCCCGTCGAGCTTGGCTTCGAACGGCAACTCGCCTGTAACGGTGAGCCCCTCGCCCAGGTCCACGCCGACGATCTTCTTCTCGTAGCCGCCGCCGATCTTTTTCACGCCAGGCTCGAGGCCGGCCAGCGCAACCGTCCGCTCGAACGGCCCGCTGCCTTCAAGGACATGGCCTTTGTAGCCCACTTGACCCACGCCACTGCTTAAGGCCAGCACCACGCGGTCAGGGAAGACTCTGACGGCTCCGGCCTTGCCGGTGAAGACGACTTCTTCCTTGTTGAAGCTGAGCGGCGTATCGCTGACGAAGCAGAAGTCCGTGGCTTCGCCGGTCACGACTTTGAGTACGCCGTCGTCCAACTGCGTGCACGCGGCCGGTTTCTCTCCGTCCTTGTGCGGAGCGACCATGTAGAAGTAGCCCTCGGCCGCGCTGCCTGCGATGCGCAGGATGGTCTTGGCCTCCTTGTCCTCCTGGTTGATAACACCCAGTTCCTTGCCGAAGGCGCGGTGGTGATAGTTCGGGCCGAGATTGTAGTCGAACGTCATCACGGCGCGGGCCGTCGGCGGATCCTTGGCGGCGAACCAGAAGGTCGTGCCTGCACCGTAGCGCGTGCGCATCTCGATCGTCCGTCCGGTCAGCGCGGGCATCTGTTCCTCGGGGACGACTTTGTTGAATGCCGTTTTGTCTTTGTCGAAGGCTTTGCCATCCACCGAAATCATGTCGGCGGTATCGAGATTGAGCCAGTGCCACCACGTGGCACGCTCCTGGCCCCGCGGGAAGGTGTCCCGCAGGACGAAGTAGTTGGCGCCTTCGGGCTTGGCGCTCTTGAGGAACAGGATATGACGCCGCCATTCCATCTCGCCCTTGCCGTCGTCAAAGTATTCCGGCGGATAGTATTCCCGGCCCATAGCGTAATCCACCGCGCTGCCGAAGCCGTAATCCTGAACCACGTTCTCGATGCGCCCGAACGGCTCGTGCGCGTTCAGCTTCCCGACTTTGACACGGTTATGGTAGATCGCGTCGTTCTGGTTGGCCGGCCCATAGTAGTACTGGTAGCCTGTGCCGGGAGAGAGCGGGGCGCCCTTGCCACAGAGGATTACGTTCAGATCGTCCATGTCCCAGTGGCTGTGATTATAGCCGCAGCGGAAGAGCAGGGCCGTCTCGTCAGGCGTCCCGTAGTGTGCCCGGAAGGCGACGCCATAGCCGGGTGTGAACGCCGTCTTCAGGACTTGGGGCTTCTCGGGAATGTCCGGCAGGAAACAGAAGGAGAAGTCAGGGTCAGTGCCCTGTGACACGCGGTTGTTGCCGCTGTTCAAGCCGTGCATGTAGCGCAGGAAGCCCGCGAACTCGCGGTCCGAGGAATCGAAGACGCTCATGGACATCCCGAAAACGGCCTCCAGCGTCATGCCGCTGTTGCCCATGCCCGGGAAGGGCCGCCAGCCCTTCGTGCGGGCCTCCGGCAGCGTCAGGTTGGCATCGTACAGCAGGGCCGCCTTGTGCCAGCCTTCCTTGGACAGGTCGGCGACTCCGGCGTTGCGGAGAGCGATTTGCGCCAATACCAGCGCCCTGGTCGGGCCGTACATCTGGTAGATCGGCGGCTCGAACCACGCCCCGCCCGGCTCCGTGTTGCTGGCGATGCGGAAGGTGGTGATGTCCCTCAGTTGGCCCATCCAATACTTGTACAGGGGATGGCCGGGAAGCAGAGGCGCTATCAGCGCCAGGACCTCCGTGCGGCCAATCGGCATGTTTGGATTTCCCAAGTGCACGCCCGCGCCGCGGGGGTTGTAGTCCGGTTCGCTGAACAGGTACGCTTGCAGGGCCAGGAAGCGCCGGAGCTCCGCGCGCTGCTCCGGCGGAAGCTTAGGCCAGGCCAGAGCGCTGTCGGCGTAAACCAGCCACAAGTATTGATACGTCTCCCCGTAACCCGTAAGGCCAAAGATGTTCCAGTAGTCCCCGCCTCGGCCGCTCTTGAACCCGTCTATGGCAGTCTTGGCGTTAGCTGCGCCCGTCTCGTCAAGGCCATCCACGATGTAGAGTTTGCTCAGCGCCGCCTTCTCGGGGTGCTGGTCCAGCGCCGCCCTGATCCGCGCGGCGATCTTCGGGGTCGCCAGACAGCGCGGGTAAACGGCCTCCTCATTCTCCGGCCACTCGGTGATCCACTCCTTGTACCTGTCCAGGCCAATGTACCCCAGCACGCTCCGTGTCTTGACGATCGGGTCCGTGATCTTGCCTTGATAGTCGGGCTTCGCGAGCGACGCGGCGAAGTCCGGCCAGAGCTGGCGCGCGGCAGCGTCCAGGCCGAAGCCCAGCGCCCAGACTCGCCGCCCGTAAGAGACCGGCAGTTCCGGGTCGTGCTCGTGAGATGAGAACGGCGACGCGTCGTCGGTCAGGTCGAGGTACCAGTGAGCAGGCCGCACGCTGATCGGCAGGGCCAGTTGCACGCCTTGCTCGGGGGAATTCCAGGCGATCAGCGAATTCGTGCGGCGCCAGGAACCCGTGTTATGCGGGCAGACCGAAATCGAACAGACACTCTTCCGGTCTCCCTCCACGAACGGGACGTTCGTGGTACCACGGGCGTCCCCGCCCGTGGCGCGGAGCTCCATGCCGGAGCGCAGCCCCCACGGGCCGCCCGGGACGATCTTTTCCAAGAGGACCAAGCCCCCCTTCACCCTACCCTCTCCCCCCTGGGGAGAGGGTAGGGTGAGGGGCATGTACGGGGGAGGCGGTGGGAATGCGCCGACGTTCTTGACCGGGCCGTTTTCTTCCTTCGACTTCTGTTCGACGTACGCACCGAGCGGTTCCAGTTTGCACTGTGTCGAGGTGCCCTCGCCCGTCAGGAAGCCAATCTCCTGCGGCTTCCAGTTCTTGCCCAAGTCCAGCATCAGAAAATCGTGGCCCTCGGTGATGGCGCCGAAATCATACTCCTCGGTAATGATTGCAACGGGCACGCCCGTGCTGACGCGCACTTGGCAAACGTACTCGCCGGCCGGTTCAAACCTGTACCGTGCCTCGTACGCCACCGTCGCCGGGCCGTCGTCAAGCGCGCGAATCTCCAACCCCGAGACCTTCCGCTCGGTGTGGAAGTGCGCCCCGCCGGCCCAGTCAAAGCCGGCCTGCTTCCACGCCAGCAGCGGCGCCGTTACG
>JBEKKG010000774.1:0-4028 GCA_050010835.1 Planctomycetota bacterium | reverse complement strand
CGAGAACGTAATGGCGCTGAAGGGGCACATCGGGATGCAGGTGCGGCAGCCCGAGCAGTCCTCCTCCAGCACGAAGGCGGTGTTGGGCTCGATCTCGACATGCCCTGCATCGATCAGGGCCAGCGCTTCGGCCGCGGCCGCGCCGGCCTGCGCCACGGTGTCCGGTATGTCCTTGGGGCTCTGGCAGGCGCCCGCCAGGAAAACGCCGTCGGTGAAGGTGCTCACCGGGGCGAGCTTGGGATGCCGCTCCAGGAAGAAGCCCTCGCTGGAGCAGGTCAGGTTGAACCTGCGGCGGACTTCCTGGGCATCTGCGTGCGGCTCCAGGCCCGTGGCCAGCACCACCATGTCCACGGGAATGCGCCGGGCGAAGCCAAGCAGCGTGTCTTCCACCCGGATCACCAGCTTGCCTTCCTCGCTCGGGTCGAAGGCCCAGTCGGTGACTTCCGCGACCTTGCCCCGTATGAAGTGCACTCCTTCGTTGCGCAGCTTCTGGTAGAACTCCTCGAAGCCCTTGCCGGGGGTGCGGATGTCGATGTAGAAGTTGAAAATTTCGGCGTCGGTGTGCTCTTTGAGCAGGTGCGCCAGCTTGAGCGAGTACATGCAGCAGACGCGCGAGCACCAGCGGTTGGTTTTTTCGTCGCGCGAACCGACGCAGTGGATAATGGCGACCGACTTGGGGCGCTTGCCGTCGCGCAGCACCACTTCGCCCGAGGTCGGCCCCGAGGCATTCACCAGCCGCTCGATTTCCAGCGCCGTGTATACGTTGGGGTAGATGCCGTAGCCGAATTCCGGCGACCTGTGCGCATCGAAGACCTGGAAACCGGTGGAGAGAATGATGGTCCCCACATCGATGATCTCGGTGGTTTCCTTCATCTTCAGGTTGATGGCATGGCGCTCGCCGCAGGCTTCGACGCAGGACTTCTTGCACTTGCCGGTCTTGAAGTCGATGCAGGTTTCCGGGTCGATGACCGGAACCTGCGGAATGGCCTGCGGGAAGGGGATATAGATGGGCTTGCGCTTACTCAGCCCCATGTTGAAATCGTCTACGAACTTGCCATCCTTGTAGACGCATGCCTCGATGCACTCCAGGCAACCGGCGCAAAGGTCTTCCATGATGTAGCGCGGCTTGCGGGTCACCGTCACCTTGAAGTTGCCGACGTACCCGTCCACCTGGGTCACCTCGGAGTAGGACCACAGGGTGATATTGGGATGGGCACGCACAGACGACATCTTCGGGGTCAGGATGCAGGCGGCGCAATCCAGCGTGGGGAAGGTCTTATCGAACTTGGCCATGTGGCCGCCGATGGTGGGTTCCCGCTCCACCAGGTAGACCTTCTTGCCGGCGTTGGCAAGCGTCAGGGCCGCGTGGATGCCGGCGATGCCGCCGCCCACCACCAGGACACTGGGGTGGATGGGAATGCTTCCTTTGGTGAGCGGCTTTTGCAGCGCCACTCGGCAAACCGCCGCGCGGATCAGGTCTATGGCCTTGGCCGTGGCCGCGGGCTTGTCCGCATGAACCCAGGAATCCTGCTCCCGGATGTTCACCATCTGAAAGAAGAACTCGTTGAGTCCGCCCTTGGCCAGCGCCGTGCGGAAGGTATGCTCGTGCAGGTGCGGCGAGCAGGAGGCCACCACGATCCGGTTCAGCTTGTGCTCCCGAATGTCCTGCTTAATCAGGTCCTGCCCGGGGTCCGAGCACATGTACTTGTAGTCGCGCGACACCACCACGTTGGGCAGCTTGGCGGCGTATTCAGCCACCGCTTTGACATCCACGGTCGCCGCGATGTTGGACCCGCAGTGGCAGGTGTAGACGCCTGTACGGATTTCCTCAGACATGCGCTTTCTCCTCCCTCTCCGATGCGGCGAACCATTGCTTGATCGTCTTCTTGCCGGCGATCGACCGCTGCATGCCGAGGGCCTTGGGGTCGGCGCCCATTGCCCAGCCCAGCACCTGGCTGAAGTAGAGCACCGGAATATCGATGGCCTCGCCGGTAGATTTACGAATGTCCGCCTGGTAAGCGTCCAGGTTGTACTGGCATAGCGGGCACACCGTGACGATGGCGCCCGCCCCCTTGCGGATTGCTTCCTTGAGAATGATGTAGTTCAGCCGCTGACCCACTGCCGGTATGGTTCCGGTCAGGGAGCCGCCACAGCATTTCGTCTTGAGAGCGTACTCCACGGTGGGGATGCCCGCCGCCTTCAGGACCTCTTCCATGTGGGTGGGGGTTTGCTGCTCGTCCGAGTCGCAGTAGGGACGCACCAGCTGGCAGCCGTAGTAGCAGGCCAGAGGCGAGCCGCGCCAGGGCCGTACGCTGGCCTGCTTGATGCGGTCAAGCCCCACATCGTTGTACAGAATCTCCAGGGGGTGCCGCACCCGTACGCCATTGAGCGGGGGCAGTCCTTCCGCCTGAAGCCCTTGTTGCACCTTGGTCGCGATGGCCGGATAGTGTTCGACGTAGTCCTGCGTCTTCTTCAAAACCAGGAAACAGGCGCTGCACGGGGTCACCAGGTCTCCATGCTTCGCCTGGCCCGCCAGCGAGAGATTGCGCGCCGAGAGCACGAAGGCGGAGCCCTCGTCGATGGACATGTAGGAAGTAGCGCCGCAGCAGTTCCAGTCTGGCAGTTCGTGCAGTTTCAGATCGAGCAACGCGAACAGCGCGCGCACGCTCTCGTCGTAGGCCACGCCGGTGCCCCGAAGCGAACAGCCCGGAAAATAGGAATAGTCTTGAGGCATCAGGCGTCCTCCTTCGGCAGAAAGGGTACGTGCTTCAGTTTCTCGCTCAACAGCTTCAACCTCCCGGTCCGCAGAAGGTCCAGGCCGCTGCGCCACATTGTGAAAAGGACCAGGGGATTGGTGCGCAGGGCCATGCGAAGGACCACCAGGAACTCGGACGTCCTGCCATTGCGCCGCACCACGTTATAAAATTCCTGGGCCAGCACCGGGATGGCAAACCGTTTGGGATAGAGATGACTGCGCACGGCCTCCCGTTTGAGGTTATACATAACGTCCGTAATATGAATCTGCTGCGGGCAGTGCACAGCGCAGGAATAACAGGACGCGCAGAGCCAGATGGTCTGGGAATTGAGGACCTCCTTGCGAAAGCCCTCTCTTGCCAAACCGATGATGCGACGCGGCCCGTAGTCCATGTATATGGACAGCGGACACGTGCCCGTACAGGAACCGCATTGCAGGCAAGAGAACAGCCGCTCGCAACCCGGATGTTCGCTTACCTGGCGGGCCCACTCAGGGTCCGCTTCCCGTTGGAACTTTATGGTCCTTTCCGAGAAGTTCAGCTTAGTTGCCATGAGTCCTCACTTTGTTCTTGCCCCTGCGCTGCTCGAACAGGCATTCCGTGCATCGGACCTCCCTGGCGGGGCAGCACTTCTGGAGATGAATGCCTGACGCCGGCTTGGTCCAGGGACACAATGCATGGTCGCCCGACGGCCCCACCTTCGGCTCGCCGCAGCAGCTTGCCGCGGACGAGTTTGCTAACGGATTCTGCTTGCGACGGCGCTGCTGACGCCCACGAACGTGGCCACCTCGCCGATCTTCCTGGAGTCAGTAGTAACAGACGCATCTCCATTCCACAGCGAATTTTACGCCGCGGGGGAAAAAGGGCAGTGTCCTAGATCACATCTGTTGGACCACAGCAGGGGTATGAAACTTGCGGCCCGCCAAAATTCCATCCGGGGGCAAATCGGGCCTGATGAATGAACTCAGAGTCAGGATTTGCAGTAATTGTCGGCTGGAGATGGGTCATGGCCCGCCACCCCTTCGCGGGCTCAGGGTCAGAATGACAATTTTTCACTCGGAGAAATGATAGGTGCGGATTTGAAATTTCTTTCTCTGTTTCAACCCGCGGCTCAGCAGAATGTACGGAACGACAACCATAGTACTGCATACAAACCACCGCAATAAACCGGCAGACATAAAATGCCAGGCGCCGGCGGTCAATAGATTGAGCAGCGTCATGGGCAGCATGAACTCCCATGCCAGGTTCATCAGCTGGTCCATGCGCAGGCGGGGA
>JBEKKG010000773.1:0-4028 GCA_050010835.1 Planctomycetota bacterium | reverse complement strand
GCCGCGCAACTTTAGATGAGCCAGGTTCAGGGCCGCCATGCGGGCATCTGTGACGATGTGGACGTCCACAGCCCAGCGCTCTTGGAGTGCGGCACCTTGGCGCCGCTTTCCACGCCCCTGCTGGCCACATGGCTCGGGCCTGACTTCCAGCGCTCGCGAAAAGAGCTGGGTGAGTGTGCGCGCGCTGGGCGCTGTTGGGGCGTGCGCCGCGCGCTTGACTGTTACCAGTAGGACAGGCTTCTCCCGACGTGTCGGGATCCGGGACAGGCGGGACTCCTGTCCTACGCCTGCGCTACGCTTGTCAGCCATGCAGGTCGCGCCTTTGACTCTCCGGCAGCGCTGTTCCGGATGCCGTCTTGCCTGGGGCGTAATCTTGCGCGCCGCTCGGCCGGGCGCCGGGAACAGGAACCGGCTCGACAATCGTCGTTTTCGCTTGCGGCGGGAGGACGCTGTCTTCTCCAGGCTGGCCGGGATAGCGGATGCGCGCGTGGAAGCGCGTAACCTCGACACGCAGGAAGGCCTCTTCAATCAGCGCCAGCTCCCTGAAAGTCAGCCCGCACTCGTCCAGTTGGCCGTCCAGGACCTTTTCCATTACCAGCTCGTGGGTGAAGCTGGCCAACCGTGCCGCGTTCGGGTTGCTCAGCGTCCGTGACGCCGCCTCAACCGTGTCGGCCAGCATGAGTATGGCGGTCTCGCGGCTGCGCGGTTTAGGTCCGGGATAGCGGAAGAACGATTCCTGCACCGTCCGGCTGCCGGAACCGGGCGTGCCCTCGGCTTCGGCATTCTTCATGGCCGAGTGATAGAAGTAACTGACCAGCGTGGTGCCGTGATGTTCCGGGATGAAGTCAATGATCTGCTGCGGCAGGCCGTATTCGCGGGCCAGGTCTATGCCGTCCTTCACATGGGCGGTGATGAGCAGGGCGCTGACCGAGGGCCGCAGGCGCTGGTGCCGTTCGGCGGCGTCCATTTGGTTCTCGATGAAGTACTCCGGCTTGAGCACCTTGCCCAGATCGTGGTACAGGCAGCCGGCGCTGACCAGCCGCGTGTTGGCGCCGATGGCCGCGGCCGCGGGCTCCGCCAGAAAGCGTACTTGCAGCGTGTGCGCGAAAGTGCCCGGGGCTTCGAGTTGAATCCGTTTCAGGGCCGGCTGATTCATGTCCGCCAGTTCGAACAGCCGGATGTTCGTCAGTATGCCGAACAGCGACTCGATCAGCGGCAGCGCCCCGAGCACCAGCAGGCCGCAGAGCGGACCGTTCGCCAGGGCCAGCAGGGCCTGGGCCAGCGTGGGCAGTTGGGCCTGCAATAACGCCGCGGCACGCTCCGCGCCGCCGTTGGCCAGATTCTCAGTGACGTTCTGAGCGGCCAGGCCGTCCCCCAGGAGACTCAAACCCAACACCAGGAGCCCTTGCACCAGGCCGCCCACCGCGCCGTATTTCAGCAGGTCCCAGCGATCCTGGAGCCGCTCAGGGGGCAGCGCCGCGGCAATGCCTCCGGCCACGAGCGCCAGGCTGACCGCCGGGATGCCTCCCAAGGTCTCCACAGCCTCCCAGCGCACGCCGGCGTAGGTGGTCAGCACGCCCAGCGCCAGCAGCGTCAGCAGGGCCACCGTTTGGCCAAAGGTCAAGGAGGCCACCAGACCGGCGATGATGAAAGGCGCCAGCGCCAGGCTCATCCCGGACAGCAGCGCCCCCCTGGCCACCGCCAGCACGGCCAGGGTCAGCAGGCCCAGCATGACCAGTGGACGCCGCCGGCGCAGGAGCTCCGGCTGGCTGCGCGAGGCGACAAAAAGGAAAGCGGCCAGCGCCGCGAGAGCCAGCGTGCCCAACGCCATCCAGTGCTTCAGGCGGGTCTCCAGCGGCAGGCTCTTCTTGTACGCGCGGTATTCTGCGTGCAGGCGTTCCAAGTCGGCTTTGGAGACCTCGCGGTCCCGGCTCAGTATCAGGCTGCCTCTTTTCACCTGCACGTCGCCGCGGCCGACCTCCTCCCGCGCCCGTTCCTGCTCGGCGGCAGTCTGCTTCTCATCCAGGTTGAGGTTGTTGGCCAAGCGCGTGTGCAGGTGGCGGTAAAGCTCATTCTTCAATCCTTCGGGCACGTTTTCCCGCCAACTGCCGCGCTGCAATTCTTCCTCCGCCGTGCCCACGCTGCGCAGCAGTTCCACCGGCACTGTAGGCTCGGCCGTTTCGCCCTTGCGGGCGCTGCCCGGCCGCAGGCGGATTATCTCCCGCCTTTCCCCGCGCTTGTTCCGTTCGAAGTCATAGTGCTCCTGGGTGAGGATGCCGTTCCTGGCGATGATCTGCAACGAAGCGCGGATGCGTCCCAGCAGGACCGTGCGCAAGGGATTCCGCAGCGGGCCCATCTCCTGGTTGTACTTGAAAAGCTCGTCCACCAGCGCCGTGTCGTACGGATACCTGCGGGCGCGTTCCCGGGCATCGCCGGCGCTGGTGGCGGCCTCAGCGATACCGATCAACTCCGTGAGGTCGCGCAGCACGCTGTCGGTCCAGGCGGGGTCTTCCCGGTAGACCCGGGGCGCTTTTTCAGCGGCGGCATCGCGCTGGCGGTTCAGCTCGTCCGGGTCGCCGTACCGGAAGTCCAGCCGCGCGTAAATGTTCTGCGGCGCTTTGGCGCGTTCGGCATAAGCCGGCGGCAGCACGCCGTAGTCGAGGACGCCCACCGTGGCGGCAACCAGGAACAGCACGAAGAGCAGGCCCAGCGGACCGATGCCTTCCTCGGGGAAAGCGCCGACACGGGGCTTCTTGGCGGGCGTGGTCATTGAGCCGGAGCGGCTGGCCCGGGAAGTGGACGGCAAGCTCATGGCTTGTCCTGCCCTTCGCTGGCGTCATAAGCGTTGACGATGCGTTCCACCAGGGGATGGCGCACGATGTCGCGCTTGTCCAGCGCCACGAAGGCCACGCCGTCCACTCCGTGCAGAATCCGCCAGGCGTGCGCCAGGCCGGAGACGTCGCCTTCCGGCAGGTCCACCTGGGTCACGTCGCCGGTGACCACCGTGCGCGCGTCGCGCCCCAGGCGCGTCAGGAACATCTTCATCTGCTTGGGCGTGGTGTTCTGGGCTTCGTCCAGAATGACGAAGGCGTGATTCAAGGTGCGGCCGCGCATGAAGGCCAGGGGCGCCACTTCGATCAAGCCCCGCTCGGTGTAGCGCGCGATCTGGTTGGGGCTGAGCATATCGTGCAGCGCGTCGTGCAGCGGCCTCAAGTACGGGTTGACCTTCTCCACCATGTCGCCGGGCAGGAACCCCAGCCGCTCTCCGGCTTCCACCGCGGGCCGTACCAGGACGATGCGGTTGACCTGGTATTCGCACAGCGCTTCCACGGCGCGCGCCACCGCTAGGTAGGTCTTGCCCGTGCCTGCCGGGCCGATGGCGAAGACCAGGTCGTGCTGCTTCATGGCGTCCATGTAGTGCTGCTGTCCCTGCGTCTGCGGTTCCACGCGCCCGGCCAGAGGGCGGCCTTTATGATGAGGCCTTTCGCTGAGGTCCGCCTCGTCTTCTTCCGTTCGCAGAGCGTCCAGAATGCGCTCCACGTCGCTTTCCTCCAGGCCCTGGTTCTTGTGGATGACCCGCAGCAGGCCCAGGAAGGCGCGCGCGCACTTCTCGACCGCGGCCTGGCTGCCCTCCAGATGCAGTTGCTCGCCCCGCGCCACGACCGCCACACCCAGAGCGTCTCTGACGCGCCGCAGGTGGCAATCCCCCGCGCCCAGCAAGGTGCGCGCGGTTTCCCGGTCCTCGATTTCTATCGTTTTGCGCACGCTGCTCCATTAGTGCAGGCAAGATGCCTGCACCCCTCTTGACGCCTCAATCCCCGCCCTGCCCCGCCCTGCCAGTGCAGGCAAGATGCCTGCACCACAAGTCCGCTTATGCACTCCTCTCTATAGCATAGCCGGAATCAGAAAATAGGCAACGGGACCCGCGACCATCAGGCTGTCCACCACGTCCATCATGCCGCCGTAGCCGGGCACGGTGTTCCCGGCGTCCTTGGCGCCCGCGCTGCGCTTCAGCAGGCTTTCCGACA
>JBEKKG010000772.1:0-4034 GCA_050010835.1 Planctomycetota bacterium | reverse complement strand
TTCCAGGCCGCGGCGGCCTTCGCGGCGGACAGGGAGAAGAGCATCTCCGCGGCCGTCTCCTGGGCGCCGGACATCTACAAACTGGCGAAGATTCCGGGCAACCGGATGCTGGTCACCACGGGCGAAGCCAACCACCTGATCGCTGACGTGTGGTTCGCGCGCGCGGACTTTGCCAAGGACAATCCCGGCATTGTCGAGGCCCTGGTGCGCGGCATCCTGGATGCCGTCGAAGACCTGGACTCGCAGGACAACAAGCAGAAGGTGGCCAAGTGGATGGCGGACGGCTACAACATCCCGCCCGACGACGCCCTGGGCATGCTCGGCGACGCCCACTGGACCAACTACGCCGAGAACCGCGAGTTCTTCCTCAACGCCAACAACCCGACCAACTTCGAGCGGACCTGGGAAAACGCTTATTTCCTCTACCGCAGCATCGGCAAGGTCAAAGATAAGGTGCCCTTCGACAAGGTGATGGACTTCACCGTCATCCAGAAATTGGGCGAGGAGGAGAAGTACAAGAAGAGCGCCAACAAATACGTGGTGAAGTTCGTGCCGAAGACAGTCGCTTCGATCAAGGCCGAGGCGCCGGAAATCCTGACCAAGACCGTGGTCATCCACTTCTTCCCGAATAGTTGGGACATCAACTACAAGATCGTCAGAGAGGCGGGCGGCAAGGGCGTCGAGGAGCTGTACGATCCTGGGGCCGGCTTCGTGATCGAGGAAATCGGCAAGATGGCCGGGCAGTTCGGCGCGGCGCGCATTGTCATTGAAGGCCACACCGATGCCTCGAAGCGGGGCGTGGTGCCTGCCAGCGCCGTGAAGGAACTTTCCCAGCTCCGGGCCAACGCGGTCAAGGAGGCGCTCCTGCAGAAGTTCACGAACATACCCGTGAATCAGATCGGGACCGAAGGCCTGGGCTGGGACAAGCCGGTTGATCCGCTGGATCACGCGAAAAATCGCCGCGTGGAGGTCAAAGTCTATCCGTTGGAAGCGCAGTAGGGTTGAGGGGTTAGTAGGACAGCCTTTCCAGGCTGTCCGGACAGGCTGGAAAGCCTGTCCTACCGTTCCGAGGCGAGGCAGGCATGGGCTGTTTCTTCAAGCTGCGCGAGCATCCGCCACTGTGGGCGAGAGTGGCCGCGGGCGGGATCTGCCTGGCCTTGATCCTGCTGCTGTGGTTTGCCGTCACATACGGCGAACCTCCGGAGACGCGCCGCGTTTCGCCGGTGATCCTGCCCAGTCCCGAGGAAGTTATCGCTTCGTTTCGTTCGCTGTGGTTCGAACAAGCGCTGACGCGCAACACGCTGCTCTCGCTCTGGCGCGTGCTGGCGGGGTTCGGCATCGCGGCGGCGGCCGGGGTGCCGCTGGGCATCCTGTGCGGGACCTGGCCGCAAGTCAACGCCTTCTTCGCGCCCATCTCGGTGTTTTTCCGCAACGTGCCCATCTCCGCGCTGGTGCCGCTGACCCTGGTCTGGTTCGGCATGGGCGAGATGCAGAAGGTGATGTTCATCTTCGTGGCCTGCGTGATGTTCGTGGTCTTCGACGCGACGCGCTCCGTGGCGTCGGTGGATGACCGCTACGTGCAGACGGCGCTGACTCTGGGGGCGAGCAAGTTCCAGGTGCTCATGAAGGTCCTGGTGCCGCTGGCGCTGCCTGACATCTTCGGCTCCTTGCGCCTGCTTTTCGGCCTGGCCTTCGGCTACATCATCCTGGCGGAGATTGTGGGCGCGGACGGCGGGCTGGGCCATCTGATCGCCACGGCGCAGTCCCGCCCCACGGGCGAGGCGAAGCAGCACATTTACCTATTGCTGGCCACTATCACCGTGGTCGCGTACGGCATTGACCGGGCGCTGCTTTTCGTCCAGGGGCTGCTGTTCCCGTACAGGGAGGTTTAGCGCGGATTTCTAAACACAGAGGACACAGAGGAACACAGAGAATGAATTTTCGATTTGTGATTTTCGATTTTCGATTTTGGCACGTCTGGCGGTGCAATCGAAAATCCAAAATCCAAAATCCCCTCTGTGTCCTCTGCGTCCCCTGTGTTTAGTGAGTGGTGAAGAAAAGGACCCATGACTCAGGACAAACCTGCCGCCCCGCCGATAGAGGCCGCGCGCGCCGCGGCGCAGGCCGCGCCGGAGGGGCCGCACGTGGTTGAGTTCCGCAACGTGACGAAGACGTACTACCCCGGCACGCGGCGTGCCTTCACCGCCATCAAGGACGTGACCTTCACGGTCGAGGACCTGCCGAACATCGGGGAGTTGATCGCCATCATCGGGCCGTCTGGGTGCGGGAAGAGCACCGTGCTGAAAATGATCGCGGGGCTGGAACCGCAGTTTCCGCCCAGCAGCGGCGAGGTGCTCGTCCTGGGACAGCCCGTGGGCGCCCCGGGCGCCGACCGCGGGATGGTCTTCCAGGAATACACGGCTTTCGACAACCGCACGGTGCTGGATAACGTGGCCTTCGGGCTGGAATGCCGCGGCGTGCACCGCGCGGAACGCCATGCGCGGGCACTGGAGTGGATCCGCAAAGTCGGCCTCGATCCGCAGAAGGACGCCCGCAAGTATCCGCAGCAACTCTCCGGCGGGATGAAGCAGCGCGTGGCCATTGCCCGCTCGCTGATCCTCAACCCGCGCATCCTGCTGATGGATGAGCCCTTCGGGGCGCTCGATCCCATGACGCGCCTGCGCATGCAGGACCTGCTCATTGCGCTCTGGAGCAGTTCCGAAACGACGGTCTTCTTCGTCACGCACTCGATAGACGAAGCGGTCTTTCTGGGCGACCGCATTTACCTGTTCTCGAACCCGCCGGGCACGATTGTCGAGCAAGCCTTTGCGCCGCGTCCCACCGTGCCGGCGGTAGAAGCCCATGCGCAGCCGGAATTCACGGAACGGACGCGGTACATTCGAGAGAAGATAGCTAAGATGGAGAAGGAGGCCGGACGGGTGTGATTTTGGGTTTTAGATTTTCGATTTTCGATTGATGAAACCGCGCGGATGGCTGGCAAAGCTGACTTTCTCACTTATCTGAAGGCGGTCTTCCGCAACCGCTGGAACCTGCTGTTTCTGGCCGGCGGGGTGGCAGCCTCTTTCGTCTCCGGCGCTCCGAGCTTCTTCCTGCCTCTGGTTGCGGCGGCGGAAGTGGCGTTCCTCACGGCGGTGGCCACGAATCCGCGTTTCCAGCGTGCCCTGGACTCGCAAACCGGAGCGGCCGAAGCAGAGCGCACCGCCGCAACCATGCAGCGGCGCTTCAACCAACTCTTTTTTGCGCTGGCCAGCGAGGCCCAGGAACTCTTCAACCAGATGCGCAGGCGTTGCGAAGTGCTGCGGCCTTCCGGGCCCCAGGACCCAACGTCCTCTGATGCCCACTTGGACGGGTTCGCGCAGTCGCAGGCCGCCGGTGTGAACAAGCTGTTGTGGGTGTACCTCAAGCTCCTGCACACCAAGGCCACCCTGGACCATTTCCTGCGGACCACTGACGAGGATGAGATCGTCAACCTGGAACAAACCACGCGCCTGCGCCTGGAGGCCTTGCCCAAGGAGAGCAGCGACGAGCTGACCGCCAAGAAGCGCCACAGCCTCGAAGACACTCTGGCCACGGCCACGGCGCGGCGCGAAAACCTGAAGCGGGCCAAAGAGAACCGCGAGTTCGTGGAACTGGAACTGGAGCGCATCGCCGCGAAACTTACCGCGCTTTCTGAAATGGCCGTCAACCGCCAGGACCCAGAGCGGATCACCAGCGAGGTGGACGACGTGGCGCGCAGCGTGGAAGGCACCGAGCAGGCGATCAACGAGTTGCAGGCGTTCACCGGCCTCTCGAAGGAAGACGAGCAGGCGCCGCCAATCCTGGCCATGCCGCAGCGGGTGAGGGCCTGAGCGGATACGAATTATGAACCAACAGCCAGCCTCGTGGATAGCCAATCTCACCGAACTGCTCGGCCCCGCTAACGTCCTCACGGATAAGACCGCGCTGGCAGGCGTGGCAGTGGCGGGCATTGAGCCGGCGTGCTTATGTACGCCGGAAAGCGCCTTGCAGGCCAG
>JBEKKG010000771.1:0-4038 GCA_050010835.1 Planctomycetota bacterium | reverse complement strand
CCAGGACATCCAGCTTGCCGAGCAACTGCCAGTCCGGGCGCATTCCCCAGGCCCAGTTCGCAACCAGGGCCGGCAGGGCCAGCAGCAGCAGGCCCCAGGAACTCAGCAGTCTTCCCCGATGCCAAAGCAGCAAGAGCGCACATGCAGCCAGCGGCGCCACGCACGTCAGAGCAAGTGTCGCATCGAAGACCCTGTCGAAGACCCAGTCGCCGGCAATCAAGTGGGCTATGCCGAGCGCCGTGGCCGCGATCACGGCCCAGGCCCCGCACCAGCGGGTTTGCAGAACAACAGTTTCAGCGTCTCCAGGCCCCGTCTGCGCTGCCGGCAACATAGACTCGCAACGAATCAGCCAGAGCACCGAAAGCAGCGACGCCCACCCCGGCAGCCAGGCCAGGCCCTGAACTGTCCTCATGCCCAACCGGGATACGATCTCAGGATGACCCAGTAACGGTGAGATTGCGCCTGCCGCGAGCAGTATCACCACCACGTTGCGGAAGCGGAGCGGGAGATTAAGGCCGGGCAGGCGCGCGTACCAGGCCAGCTTGCCGGCAACCAGGAGCAACGCTGCCGGAACGAGGACCCAACCCAGCCAGGGCCAGATCGCAATCAGTTCATCCAAGGCCAGCAAAGACCCCCCGAGGAACAGGGCGGCGACCATCGTCAGTCCGTGAAGGTCGCGGCCGCCTTCGGGCTGGCGGTGCTTGAGCACGATCGTAGCCACGATCAACACCTCGAATTCGTAGAAGTTCAACAGGGCCAGCGTCAGGATGATGCCGCCCGCTTTGCCTATCTGCGGGTCAATCTCCTGGTTCAGCAGCAGGACGCCGTAGCAGAGCAGCGCCGCGCTGATGACGTACAGGGGATTGGTGCGAATGCACTCGCGCAGCACCCAGCGCGCCAGTCCGTGGCGCTCGATGTAATCGCAGTGAACTTGCCAGCTTCTTATCATGGCCCGCTCTCCTTTTTCCGCACAGGGCGAGGAGCTCCGCCCTCCAATACAGGTTACGTGGCAACGGGAAAGGTGTTCGCTGGCATCTGAAATCCCGCGGCGAGAATACTTGAAAACGCGCGCGCCTATGCTACTCTGTATTGACGCCGTTAGCTCTGTTCAACGGTATCGGCAGGCCCCAGGGGGAAACTGAAGTCTTGGAAAAAGCGACACAGGTAGCGGGCACTACACAGGGACCCGCCGGGGTTCATCCTTGCCAGGGGCCGCATCAGCGCAGGCTGAGGAGGCGTCTCAACAACTGGCTGGTCTACCGGACCATCCGCCGCGCCATAAGAGAGTGCGGCGCGGAAGGCCCGGTGCTGCTGGCCCCCTGCGGCTACGGCTGGTTCTTCGAGAAGTTCAAGCGAGACGGCATCCCCATCGCCGGCATTGACATAGATCCGCAGACCGTGGCCTGGGCGCGCACCGCGGTCTCCCCGGCGCCGCCGGTCCTCGAAGGCAATGTGCTGGAGATGCCCTTCAAGGACGGCGAGTTCGATTTTGTGGTGAACAACCGGTTTCAGCTTCACTTCGATGCGGACTTCCGGGCCAAGGCCCTGAAGGAACTGGCCCGCGTGGCCCGGCGCCACGTGCTGGTGCACTACGACACGCTGTCGCTGCGCCAGTTGCTGCGCCGCTGGCGGGGCGTGCGGAAACCCGTGCGCGACGTGGAGCACATGCAGACCTGGCACAAGACCCAGCGCAAAGAGCGCAAGCTGCTTTTCGACCGCGCGCAAATGGCCGCCGAGGGCGCTGCCGCGGGCCTGGACGTAAAGAAGCTGTATTACGTTTGCTTTATGTTCTCCGACCGCACATACTGTTTGTACGAGAAGAGGAGCACTGCCTGTGGCTGAGGAGCTCTACCCTTTTGTTGGCCGGCACTTCCTGGCCAGCTACGTGGACTGCGACCCCGCAGCCTTGCGGAACACCGCGGCCTTGCGGCGGGTGTTTCGCGCGGCGGCGGAAGCCAGCGGGGCGACCATCCAGGGCGTCATTGAGCACGCGTACGAACCGCAGGGCTACACTCTGGTGCTCCTGCTCTCTGAAAGCCACGCCAGCATTCATACTTATCCCGAACACAACGCTTGTTTCGTGGACCTCTTTACCTGCGGCACTTCCTGCCGTCCGGAGAAGTTCGATGCTCTGCTGCGCGAACACCTTCGTCCGGCCAGTCACGAAGGCAGGGTCTTCCTGCGCAGCTACAGTGCCACGGAGGAACCTGTGGCCGGCGAACTATCCCAGGCAGCGGCACGCTAAATGTTTCAAGTTTCGCGTTTCAAAGGCCTCAGCGCCCTCCTTCTGCTGGCCTTCGCCCTCGCCTTGGGGCTTTCCTTCCAGGGAGCGCGGGGGATATGGGAGCCGGACGAAGGCCGCTATGTGCCTACTGCGGCCGCCATGTACGACAGCGGTGATCTGATGGTCCCGCGCTTGAACGGCGGACCGTATCTGGACAAACCCCCGCTGACATACTGGGGCATGGCCGGCGGTATGTGGCTCTTCGGACACACCGAGTTCGGGGCGCGCGCCTTTCATGGGTTCTGTTTCGCCGGGACGGTCCTATTGACGTGCCTGCTGGGCATGTCCTTCTGGGGGCGGCGCGACGGCCTGCTTGCCGGCCTGAGCTATGCGACCATGATTGGCCCTCTCGTGGCCGGGAATGTCTGCACGATGGACACGCCGTTGGCTCTTTGGGTCACAGCGGCGTTCTGCTGCTTCTGGAAGGGCCTGGCCGCCGCCGGCAGAAGGGCCGGCTTGTGGAAAGTGGCGCTGTGCGGAGCCATCGCTCTCGGCGTCCTGACCAAAGGCCCTGCCGTCCTTGTTTTCGCCGGCGCCATGTTTGTGTACCTGGCTATCGTCGGGCGGCTCGGCGAGTTCTTCGTTACGCCGTGGGCCCTGCCGGGGTTCATGTTCTTCTGCGCAATTGTGCTGCCCTGGTACTGGGCCATCGCGAAGGCCTTGCCGGGCGCGCTGGCGTTCATCTGGGAGAACGAGGTCACAGGCAGGCTGCTCACGGCGCACTACAGGCGCAGTTCAAAGTGGTATGACGCGTTCAGGGTGTATGTGCCCATGTTTTTTGTCGGCACGTTGCCGTGGTCGCTGGCCTGGCCCGCGCTCCTGAAACGCGCGTGGCGCGAAGGCAGTGGGCGAGACGCCCTGCGCGCCGCGGGCGAGGCGCCCGCGGCTCCGTCCTTCCTCAAGCTCCTGTGGGAGATGATCCGGTCCTGCTGGCAATCCGCGCGGGCCTGCCCGGAGCTGTTGTGCCTGCTCTGCTGGGCCCTTTTTCCTCTGGCGGTGTTCAGCCTGGCCAGTTCCAAGATGTACCTTTATATCCTGCCCGCCTTCCCCGCGCTGGCGCTGCTCACGGCCCGCGGCCTGGGCCGCCTCATGCTAAAGGCAAGCACCGGCCTGCCGCCACGACTGTTGCTGGCCGTGGGGCTCTGGGCGCTGCTCATGCTAGGGGCGAAGCTGGGCGCCGCCAACTGGCGGACAGACCAGGATTCACGCTGCATGTGGCAGGCGATCAGCCCGCACTTGCCGCCCGGACCGTGCCCGATTATCGCTGTGGACCTCAAGCTGAACGGCCTGCTCTTCTATTGCCACAATTCCGTTTATACGGCGGACAGGTCTCCACCACTGCACTGGTTCTTCGTTGAGGACCCGCAGTTTGAGGACGAGATCAAGGCGGCGGCGCATTCGGCGAGCCCGCGGGCGTTCGTTGTCGGACGCGCAGAAACGTGGCTGCCCATTCGCAAAATGCTGCGCGCGCTGGGAGTGGAATTTGAGGAGTACCCCTTGCCGTATGACCGGGCCCTCCTGGTCTGCCAGCCCACCCGGACAAGTGGCTAGGGGCTAGTGAAGAGTGGCTAGTAACTGGCCCCTCGCCCCTCGCCCCTCGCCCCTAACCCCTCGCCCCTAGTCCCTAGTTCTTCTCCGCCGCAGCGGCCGGCGGTGACTTGATCTCCAGGCGTTGTGTATCAAAGACGGCTGCGCATTTCCCCAGCCTGGGCGCAAGGGCCTCGTCGGCCTCGAGGAGCTTGCCGAGTTTGCCG
>JBEKKG010000770.1:0-4047 GCA_050010835.1 Planctomycetota bacterium | reverse complement strand
TGAACTTTGTCGATACCTTCCATAGGTAACACTCCTTTCGGTCCCTTCCAGGAACCTCGGCTTTGGAGTGTTACCCATTTTCCTCAGGAACTTTTGCTCATGATCTGGTTGTTAGCCCATCATTCTCAGAAGTAGTGGGACTGGCCCCTTCCATCTACGCCAGAACCTCCGACGCTGAAAAGCCGGTCGCCGAGAGCTCAGAGACCAGCAGCACAACCGACGTCAGCCGAGCTTTCTTCCTGTGTACCCTCTGGCACGGTTCAGGCCTAATGGGCCGCTGCATACACTGTGAATGGAACCGTGTCATGATAACCCATCTGCAGGTACAGTGGTCGTCCCATCGGTGAGCCATGGAGAACCGTGCGGCTTAGTGCGGTTTCCTGCATGGCATCCTGGAGCGAGCGCCGCATTACGGCTTCCGCGCAACCCTGCCGACGGAACTCATGAGCAGTCGCGACAAGTGCCACGTACAAACGCCCGTCTACTGGCACAGTTGCTGCGCACGCGGCAGGACGGTCGTTAAGGTAGCCAATTATGCCGACCGCGCCATGGCTCCAAACGTCTGTGCGTTCATCGAAATCGCGGCCCCAGTCAACGGGGACCTCATAGGCCATAGCGTTCAACTCACATACCACACGGCGCGTGGCTGGGTCAGAAACCGTTCGGTGCTCTAGTGGAGGCAGCGGCCGTACTGGTGCCGCCAAGCCGTCCGTGGCCATCCCCGTTATCGTCATAGCAGGCACATAGCCGTGTCGAGCGAAGACGGTTGGCACTTCCAACCGCAGCGATTCAACCAGGTTGTCAGCGACGCAAAAAACTCCAGCACAACCTCGAGCCGTAAGGGCGTCATGTGCTCTTTCAACTCTGCACGCCAGATCGTCAACAGAGTTAATCCGAGTGGTAAATACCGCAATGTTGCCTAGGGGCCACAAGGTTCGGCTGATAGTCATCACCAGTCCAGGCTCCTTGATGATCTCGCCGCCGTGAGCTTGGTTGGGGACGGTCGAACAGAACTTCACCCATTGATCGAGCGATTCGCTTACTTCATCAGGTTTCGGAATTGTTGCAGTGCTCATGAGTCCTCCTCCCCGCGGGCAGGGCCGCAGGCAGTGCTACCGGCATGGCTTCCGGGGTCTTGGCAGCGGGGATGGCACGCACTGACGGGGCTGCCCATCCTCGTGGCCCGATAACGTTCGATGTACTTTAGGGAGCCTGGGAGTTCAGAGCGCCTCATCGCACAATGCTCCCCGCAGCCACCGGTGCAGGTGCTGAGTATGGTAAGCCGATGGTTTTCAGGCGTCAATCAGGTGATTTCAGACAGGGTGACTGCGGCAGGAAGTTTCATACGGCGCAGGAGGTTCTGCAAGTGAGGGACAGTACGCAAGGAGGCGATTCGGTGGTCTAAGCGCGAATTAGTCCTCCCTAGCCGGCTTCCCATCGACAATCCTGGCGTTTGGCTGCGTTCCGGCGCGGGATGGGCGTTTATCATTCCAAATCCGGCGAAGTCCCCACTCAGCATAGTCTCCGAGTGCGCGTCCCTCGACCAGAACGTCGGATTGCCCCTGCGGATTCGTCGGTAAACTTGGCGACTTGGCGTTCGCCAACTATAGCGACAATTCGGTTTCAGCCCTGTTGGGCAACGGCAGTGGCACGTTTGCGGGCCAAGTGACATTTGTCACTCCGCCAGGCAGATTCAGCGAAGGGCGTTGAAGAGAGAATGATTTACGCGCCGCCGTTGTGGAGTACCTAGTCAGCCTGCCGACGAACGAAACAAAATGCGGTGGTAAGTCTATGATTGTGGTGCTGGGCAAGGCCTTGAATGCAAACCGAAGGGCTCGCCTCACCCGAGAGTCGGCAGACTAACAGTCAGTTTAATAGCCATCGGGGGATGTCCGTTTCCTTGTTGAAATTGGACGGCTCTCCGAAATGGGTCACACTGTGATGCTCAGCATCTTACACCTTCAAAGCCGTTATCGGTGCCTTCTTCCGGCATCTCCTGAGCCGCGCCCATTGTGCGAGCAACGATCTTCATTCATAACGCAGCGCCACCATGGGATCGACCTTGGTCGCGCGGCGGGCCGGAACGAAACCGGCCAATGCGGCCACGGCCAGCAGAAACAGCGAGACGCCGACAAACACCACCGGATCGGTGGCGCTCACGCCATACAGAATCGAGCGCAGAAGGCGTGTCAGCGCCAAGGCTCCGACGATGCCAATGGCGACGCCCACGCCACCAAGCAGCAACGCCCGGCCAACTACCATTACCAGAATTCGGCCGCGCAGGGCGCCCAGCGCCATGCGCACGCCGATCTCGTGAGTGCGGCGTTCCACCGAATACGAAACCACTCCGTAAATGCCGACGGCTGCCAGCAGCACCGCTAGCAGAGCGAAGGCGCCGAACAGCGCCACGGTGAGCCGCCGCTCGCGCGTCGAATGAGCGATGCTGCCGACAATCGTTCCAATCTCCGAGACCGGCAATTCCCGGTCCAGCTCAGCCGTGGCCGTCCGGAGAGCGGGCGCCATGCGCAGCGGGTCCATCGAGGTGCGAACCACCAGGCTCATGGAAGGCTCCGCGGACTGCCTGTACGGCACGAACGATTCCATATCCGGCTCCTCGGCCAACGAGGTCTGCCGCATATCGGCCGCCACGCCGACCACGGTTACCCAGCGGTCCCCCCGGCCCTCGGCGAAGCGTTTCCCGACCGGATCCTGGTTCGGCCAGCACCGACGAGCCATGGTTTCATTAATGACGGCGACCAGTGGCCCGGCGGGATCGTGCGTGTCGAAAAAGCGTCCGCGAAGCAACCGGACCTTCAGGGTCTGGAAGTAATCCGGATCAATACTCCGCCCGAACACGATCAGGCTCTCTCCCGGCCGCCGCGGAGGCGCCCCCTCGATGGTCACGTCGCGACCGCTTTTCGAGTAGCCAAAGGGCAGGTGTGACACCATGCTCGCGGCCTTCACGTTCGGCATGGTCCGCAGGCGCTCGAGCAGTGCCTGGAAGAAGTTCACACGCTGCTCCGGTCTGGCGTAACTTTCTTCGGGCAATGTCAGATTGGCTGTCAATACGCCGTCGGCATTGAAGCCGGGATCCACCGCCTCGAGACGAATCAGGCTGCGGGCGCTCAACGTCGCTCCGATGGCGAGCAGCAACGCCAGAGCAACTTCCGCGAACACCAGACTCTCGCGCAGGCGGCTGCGGCGCATCCCCTCGCCCGCACGGCCCCCCTCTTGTAGATTCTCAGCAAGTCTGACGTGGGCGGCGGCCAGGCCCGGCGCCAAGCCGAACAGCAGGATGGTCAGTACCGTCGCCCCGAGCGTGAACCAGAGCACTGGCAAATCCATCGCCACCGTGTCCTGAAAGGGCAGGTACGCGGGGGTGGCAGCTAGCGCGCGGACTCCGCCCCAAGCAGCCAGCAGTCCCAAGGCGCCAGCCATCAGACCGAGCAGCGCGCTTTCGGATAACAACTGTCGGACAATGCGGCTCGGGCTTGCGCCCAGCGTGCTGCGGATGGCGATCTCGCGCTGCCGCGATGCACCCCGCGCCAGCAGGAGGCTGGCCACATTTGCACAGGCAATCAGCAGCACCAACCCGACGGCAACGGCCAGTATCACCACGCTCGCACGCACTTCCCGCACGGAATAGTCGCGCAAGGGCCAGACGCGTGCCCCCCAGTCCTTGGGGTAGTGTGTGGCCGCCACCCAGCGGCGGCAGAGTCCGTCAATCTCGGCCTGCGCTTCCTTGACCGAGGCGCCGGGCTTGAGCCGTGCATGGACTCCCACCGTTGGCTGTCCGGGCACACGCGCTGTACTGGCGGCGATCGGCATGTAGAGGTCAGCCTCGCGAGCATAGAAGTCGAAATTCGCCGGCAGGATGCCCACCGCGGTGTACGTGTTCCGGTCAAACACGATGGCCCGGCCGACGAGAGCAGGATCTCCGCCGAACCGCCGCACCCACAGGCGGTGACTTACCATGGCGACGCGCGGCGCATTGGGCAGGTCTTCCGACGACAGGAACTCGCGCCCCAGCTCGGGTTTCGTCCCAAC
>JBEKKG010000769.1:0-5766 GCA_050010835.1 Planctomycetota bacterium | reverse complement strand
AGACCAACTTCTTCGGCGCGTTGCGCTGCACCCAAGCCGCCCTGCCGCTGCTGCGCCAGGCGGTGCGGAAACCCGTCTCCCGTCAGCGCGCAGTCGTTGTGATGGTCAGTTCGTTTGTCGGCCGGCGGGGGTTGCCGCTGATGAGCGCCTATTGCGCCAGCAAGTTCGCTCTCGAAGCGCTCAGCGAATCGCTGCGCGTCGAGCTGCATGACGAAGGCATCGCTGTAGCGGTGGTCAATCCCGGCGTCACGCGGACGGAATTCTTCGCTGCCGCCACGGGCACGCGCCCTGCCATTAACCTCGCGCCGCACAAGGGCATGTCCCCGGAGGCCGTGGCCCAGGCGCTCCTGTCAGCCGCCCGCCACCCCTGCCGCAACCGCTACCTGACGTTGGCGGGCAAGAGCGGCATGGTGTTGCAATGGCTCGCGCCCAGCGTTTTCGATTACTTACTCATCCGCTCACGCCACAACCAGGACTGAGTTCCACCCCCCGTAGCCGTCGTGCTCGAAGCCGGCACAGCGCGGATCGCTGATGTAGAGTTCGCCGTTGACGACGAATTTGTAGAGATAGCGGCCCGGCGCCAGATGCAACTCCAGACTGAAGCCGCCATCCTGCTCGCGACGCAGCAGGTCCACGGCCTTGTTCCAGCCGTTAAAGTCGCCCGCCACGCCGATGCTCTGCGCCGCGTCAGGATCGTCCGGCCTGTATTCGAAGCGGGCCACACTTGGCGGCGTGAACACGCTGACGCGATTGCGCCCCGCCGCTTTGGCCGCGTAAAGAGCCTGGTCGGCGCTGGAGAGCAACGCGTCGGCGCCGTCCGCGTCGCGGGGATAGGTGGCCAGGCCCAGGCTCGCAGTCACTCGCTGCGCTCCGGCCTCACCCAGATCTACCGGGCTGTTCTCCAGTCTGGAGCGGATGCATTCGGCCAACGCCAGGGCGTCGTGTTTCGCGGTTTCGGGCAGCAGCACCGCAAACTCCTCGCCGCCGTAGCGTGCTACCAGGTCCGTCTCCCCCGCCTCGGACTTCAACACCCCTGCCAGATGCTCCAGGGCGCGATTGCCCGCCAAGTGGCCGTGCGTATCATTGAACGCCTTGAAGCGGTCAAGGTCCAGCATCAACAGCGACAGCAGGCGGTGGTAGCGGGCCGCGCGCTTGATTTCCTCGTTGAAGCGCCGCTTGAAGTAGCGGTAGTTCGCCAGGCCGGAAAGCTGGTCCAGGAAAGCCATCTGCGCCAACTGAGTGTAGGTCAGCGCGTGCTCGTCGTCCCTCAGGTTCAGCGCCAGTTCGATGTTCTCGAGATAGTCCAGCGCCGCAGTCTTGATGCCCACCCGGCGTCCCATGCGCTCACGCGTGCGGGCCTGGTGCGCCCGCAGCCGTTCGAAGGTCGCGCGCGCCCGCGCCTCTGGAACGGAAAGGTCGGACACAAGCAAGGCCAGCGCCTGGTAGTTGGGATGCTCATTCGTCTGGCTGTCCAGCAGCAATTGGATCTCAACAGAGCGCATGCCGCCCAGCGCCACAGCGCGCAGCAGTTTCAACTCGACTTCGCGGCCCTCCGGCTTGTAGTCTGGCTCCTGCTTCTCCTGCTCTTGTGCCATCTGTTTCTCCTGGGGAACGCAAACAGTGACTGGCCACCGTCATAACCGGAATAGTTGGCCTGAGTCTTTCGCAGTCTAGCCTCAGGGCCCAAAAACGCAAGTTTCCTTGTCTCCGCTGCCGAGTAAATGCGTGGCCCAGAGCGTACCGCGGGCGTCCCGCCCGCCTTCGTCCTCGCGCCCTGCCGGCCTGCCACGGGCGGGCGGGACGCCCGCGGTACATTTGCTGACATGCACCCCCGCGCCGCGGTGAATTTTGTCTGCCTGAGACCGTCCTTGAGGTGTATGAGAAGACACAGTTTTGGGGAGCAACGATTGGGAGGGGATCATGACGCAGAGACACGAAGTCAAGTTGGCGCTGTTCGTTCTGCTGGCACTGTCTGGACTGTTGCCGGCCGGCGAAAAGGAGAAGAGGTTCGCGGCGGTTGATCCGGAGGGCGCAGGACCGGACTACAAGGTCCAGGGCGAATACCTGGGCGAAGTCACCCTGGCCGACGGCACAAAACAGAAGCTGGGCGCGCAAGTCATCGCCTGCGGCAAAGGCACGTTCCATTCCGCGTTCTACCCTGGCGGTCTCCCCGGCGAGGGCTGGGATGGCAAGACGAAGATCGAAAGGACCCCTGCCAAGCAGGGCAATATCCCCGTGGACGCTAAGACTGACGGCGACAAGACGGTGTTCGAACAGGTCTACAAGGCCGTCATCACCGGCGAGACCATGAACGGGGAGACGGACAAAGGCGAGAAGTTTGAGCTGAAGAAGGTGCTGCGCCAAAGCCCCACTCTCGGCGCCAAGCCGCCGGAAGGCGCCATCGTGCTCTTCGACGGCACGAACTCGGATGAGTTTGACAAGAAAGACTGGCTGGATTCGCGCAAGTTCCTTAAAATGGGCGTCACCACCAAGCGCAAGTTCACGGACTTCACGCTGCACGTGGAACTCATGCTCTCCTTCATGCCCGAAAGCCGCGGACAGGGCCGTTCCAACAGCGGCGTCATCATGCAGCAGCATTATGAGATTCAGGTGCTCGATTCATTCGGCCTGGCCGGCGATGCTAACGAATGTGGCGGTGTGTACTCGGTCAAACCGCTCCCAGTGAACATGTGCTATCCTCCACTCTCCTGGCAGACCTATGATATCGAGTTCGAGGCCGCCAGGTTCGATGCCGATGGCAAGACCAAAATCAAGAATCCGGTGGTGACGCTCAAATACAATGGCGTGCTCGTCCATGACAAGTTTGAGATCCCCAGGCCCACTGATGGAAGCAAGACCGTGCCCCCGCCGCCCTGGGGCATCTATCTCCAAGACCACGGCGGCGACCCGCTGTTCTTCAAGAACATCTGGATCGTGGAGAAAAAGTAGCCGCAGCAAAACGCAAAATCCGAAATCCGAAATCCAAAGGAAAAAGAAAAGAAGAGAAGAAGTAAATGCGTCGTGCAGCGCTGGCCTTCACAGAGAAGCACCGCATGTGGAGAAGGAACATGTGTTCCAGAAGACCCTCAAATCGGAAAGCGGCTCTCGACAACGCATTTTGCCTTTTCTTTCTTCTCCGTTTCATTCGGATTTCGGATTTCGAGTTTTGGATTTTCTTCCTGGCCGCTCTGGCCTTGCTGCCTGCGGCGGCCTGGCCCGAGGACCGTCTCATCACCACGGAATCGCTGTTGAATGAGATGGTTGAGCGGGACGCTCTGGCACGCTGGCCGCAGCCGGAGTACGTGTGCCGGCAATACGGCAGCTACGACAAACGCTCCAAAACTCCTGATGACCCCGTCGGCTGGTTCGCCAACGGCGACAACATGGAGAGCATGGGCGAGCCGGTGAAATGGGAAACACACCAGGGCCGCCAGGAATGCTTGCTGCTGGACGTGGACGGCCCCGGCGCCATCGTGCGCTTCTGGTCGGGCGGAGGCCGTCCCAAGGGCCAGGTGCGCTTTTACATTGATGAGGCCGAACAGCCGGCGATTGAAGCCCCGCTCTACGATCTGCTGGGCGGCAAGTCCTTTGTGCCCGTGCCCCTGGCCATAACCAACTCTGGCGACGCAATCAACCTGTACTTTCCCATCCCCTACGCCAAACACTGCAAGATCACCTACGACGAGGGCAAACCGCCCGCCGCCCCGCCGGCGCGCTGGTACAACATCGAGTACCGTGTCTATCCCGCCGGCACGAAGGTGCAGAGCTTTTCGATGGACGACCTGAAGACGGCGGCGCAGACTGTGGAGCGGGTCAAGAATGCCCTTACGGCAGCCCCTGATCCGGAGTTCGGGAAAGGCGAGAGTTCCCCCATCTACGATTTGGTCGTCGAAGCAGGTGGGGAAGCCACGGTGAAGTTGCCGGCAGGACCGGCGGCGGTGCGCCATCTGCACCTTCACCTGTCCTATGACAAGGTCTCCGAGACAGACGCAACCCTCCGCTCGACGATTCTACGCATGAATTGCGACGGGGTTGAGACCATTTGGTGTCCAGTGGGCGACTTCTTTGGCTGCGGCCCTTTGTTCAATCCTCTTAACAGTTGGTATCGAAGCGTCCCCCAAGATGGGCACATGGTCTGCCGCTGGGTGATGCCATATCAGAAATCCGCCAGCTTCACGCTCGTCAACTTGGGCAAGAAGCAGGTGTTGGCAGTGCTTCGCGCATCAACCACAAAATGGAATTGGGATTCCCGCTCCATGTACTTCCACGCCAACTGGCACCAGGAGCGCCTGATTCAAACCAAGAAGGCGGCCGGCACGATGGATTGGAACTACATCACGGCCACCGGCAAAGGCGTGTACCTCGGCGACACGCTGGCCTTGTTCAACCCGACGAAAGACTGGTGGGGTGAAGGCGACGAAAAGATCTGGGTGGACGGCGAAAACTTCCCCTCCCATTTCGGCACGGGCAGCGAGGACTACTACGGCTACGCCTGGGGCAATCCCACGCCGTTCCAAGGGCCGTTCTGCAACCAGCCTCTGGCGCACCCGCACAATTTCGGCCATACCACAAATACGCGCACCCGCAGCCTCGACGCCATCCCGTTCGCCAAGTCCCTGAAGTTCGACATGGAAATCTGGCACTGGGCGGCCTGCAAAATGGACTACGCCGTCGCCACCTACTGGTACGGCCTGCCCGGCGCAACCAGCAACCGCGGCCCTGAGCCTGAAGAAGCCGCCGCGCCGCTGCGCGAGGCGCAGGTGAAGAAAATCCCCGGCGCCATCGAGTGTGAGACGATGCTGGTCGTGGCCAGTTCGGACGGCCTGGCCCGCTCGACGCAGACGGGCCATCTGGACTGGAGCGGCGAGAGCCAGTTGTTCGTCCAGGCGAAGAAGCCGGGCGATTTTGTCGAGCTTCTCGTGGCCGATAAAACTGAAGAGCCCCGGAAAGTCACGCTCTACGCCACCAAGAGTTACGACTACGGCATTCTGCGTTTCACGGTCAACGGGAAGCAAGTGGAGAAAGAGTACGACGCCTACAATGCCCAGCCCGTGCTCAGCGGGCCTATCGAACTCGGCGTCTTCGAGCCGAAAGACGGCCAGTTCGTCCTGCGCGTCGAAGTCACCGGGACGAACCCGGCATCCAAAGGCCCCAAGTACTACTTTGGCTTGGACGCGGTCGTGCTGCAGCCGTAGCGCAGGCTTCCAGCCTGCCCCGGCTATTTGTCCACTCCGTCCATTTTGGCTTCTAAGGGCGATCCAGCGTTTCGAGTTTCCACAAGTTGTGGCTTTGCCGGGCAAATGTGGTATTATCTGGATGTGGAAAAGCGCAGTGCGCTGCGTGCAGGCGAGACGTGCGCGATGTGGAGGTGCCTCATGAACCCCAAATTGTTCTGTGCGACGCTGTTCCTGGCTCTGGCCGGCCTGTCTTGCCGCGCTGACACCGTGTACCTGTCTGACGGCACGGAGGCCAGCGGCACGATCGTCGAGGAAGACGCCAACACAATCGTGCTCAAGCGCTCGAATGGAGCGGTGCAGTCCTACCGGCGCAAGGACGTGGACGCGGTCGTCTACGACAGGAAAGCGCCAGGCGAACCGGCAGCGGACGCCCCGTTGGTTGCGCCGAAGCTCAAGACGAAGAAGGCCAAGGCTGCGGAGACGGATGAGACCGCCGCGCCGAAGGAAGGCGAGGCCAAAGCCAAGACGAAGAAGGCCAAGGTCGCGGAGAAGGATGAGACCGGCGCGCCGAAAGAAGGCGAGGCTAAAG
>JBEKKG010000768.1:0-4064 GCA_050010835.1 Planctomycetota bacterium | reverse complement strand
ACGATCTCGTACCCGCACAGCGCCGCGCTGGCGGGGTTGGTGCCGTGAGCGGCCGTGGGCACCAGCACTTTCGTGCGCTGCTTGTCGCCGCGGGATTCGTGGTAGGCCTTGATGAGCATGATGCCGGTCAGCTCGCCGTGCGCGCCGGCCAGAGGATTCAGCGTCACCTCGTCCATCCCGGTGATCTCGCTCAGGCCCCGCTCCAGCTCGTACAGCAGTTCCAGGAGGCCCTGCACAGTGCCCTCCGGCTGCAACGGGTGCACCGCCGCGAAGCCCGGAAGGCGCGCCACGGCTTCGTTGATCTTAGGGTTGTATTTCATGGTGCAGGAGCCGAGCGGATAGAAGGTGCTGTCCACGCCCACCTGCCGCCGCGACAGCGCCAGCACATGGCGGACGAACTCCAGCTCGCTGACTTCCGGCAGATCGGGCGGCGTCTTGCGCAGCAGCTCCGGCGGCAGGATTGCCGAGGCGGCCAAGGCGCCGGCGGGATCCTGGGCCGGCAGGTATTCCTGCGGGCGGCCTTTGTGGGATTTTTCGAAGATCAGGTCCATGTTCTCTAAGCTCCACGTTCTACGAAGAAACCCAGCACCTGGTCGTCCCACTCGTGACCTTGGTTCGTCCATTTTTCATTAGGAGGCGGAAAATTGGTCCTGCAATAACCGCGTCGCTGCGCAAAGTCAAAAGCAGCATGGGGGTAATTGTTAATGAGTAGCAACACCTTCATTCCGTCCACCGACCAGCTAATCTGGACATCCGACGGCAGGTGCTTATCTGTAACATTCTTCACGTTGTAGATGTGCAGCGCGTCGCAGATTGAGTTGTCAGAACGCGACAAATCCATAGCGTAGAAATACCCTGTTGTGCCATCATCCTCGAAAACGGCTTGGTAACGTCCTGAAGGGGACTTAATCCCAATGACGGTTTCCTCGCCGACATGAAGTTTGCCAGTAGTCGTTGACATTCTGGTTCTCATCCCAGGTCGCCTATGCCATTCCTTGCAATACCTCTACGTAACGCTCAATCTCGTTCTCCGTCCTCTTCTCCGTCACCGCCACGAGTATCTGGTGCGCCCGCGCCTGGTCGTACCTGCCCAGGTCCAGCCCGCCCAGAATGCCGGCCTGCAGCAGGTGCTCCAGGACAGTGGCGGCGGGCTCCACGGTCTCGATCACAAATTCGTTGAACACGGGGTATTCGGGCACGGTCGCCACGCCCTTCGCACCGCGCAACTTGCGGCGCAGGAGGTCCGTTTTCAGCACACACAGTTCCGCCGCCCGCCGCAGGCCGCCACGCCCGAGGCAACTCATATAGAAGTGCGACAGCACTGCGCACAGCGCGCTGTTGGTGCAGATGTTGCTCGTGGCTTTCTCGCGCCGGATGTGCTGTTCGCGGGCCTGGAGCGTGAGCGTGAAGCAGCGGCGGCCCTTCACATCCACCGTCTGCCCGACTAGGCGGCCGGGGATGCGGCGCACCAAGTTCTTCGTGCAGGCCAGATAACCCAGGTACGGCCCGCCAAACTGCAAGGGCACGCCCAGCGCCTGCGCCTCCCCGCAAACAAGGTCCGCGCCCAGGCTGCCTGCTGGTTGCAGCATCCCGAAAGCGAACGGATTTGACACCGCCATAAGCAGCGCGCCGGCCTTGTGCGCCTCGTCGGCAACCCGGCTGAAGTCCTCGATGGCGCCGTAGAAGTTCGGGTAGGCGACAGCAATCGCGGCATCCTGCTCCGCCACGCGCTCCACCAGCCCCTTGAGGTTGCTGCGGAACTCGCCGGGCTGGGGCGGGACCACCCGCACTTCGACATCCTGGAAGCGCAGCAGCGTCTGCACCGTCTCCAAGTAATGGGGGTGGATCGCACCGTCGAGCAGCAGCCGGTTGCGGCCTGTATGGCGCAAGGCCACCGCGCAGGCCTCCAGGAGCGCCGTGGCGCCGTCGTACAAGCTGGCATTCGCCACCTCGCACCCGCACAGCGAGGCCATCATAGTCTGGTACTCGTAGATAAGTTGCAGGATGCCCTGGCTGATTTCGGGCTGATAGGGCGTGTAGGCCGTGAACAATTCGCCCCGCAGGACAAGCTGCTCCACCACGGCCGGGATGAAGTGGTCGTAGGCGCCCGCGCCCAGGAAACAGACGAGTTCCTCGGTGGAACGGTTCTGCCGCGCGCGGCGGGCCATCTCGGCGGCCAGTTCCATTTCGCCGAGGCCTTGAGGCAGGCGCAAAGGGCCGCACTTGACCTCGGCGGGAACGTGCGCGAAGAGATCGTCCAGCGCACGCGCGCCGAGAGCATCGAGCATGGCCTGGCGTTCGGCCGGCGAGTGCGGGACGTAACTCAAGGACTTAGGCCTCCTCGATCAGCGCCGCGTAGGCTTTGTCGTCAAGCAACTGCTGCAGTTCCTCCGGGCGGCTCATCGTGATCTTGACCATCCAGCCCGCGCCATAGCAGTCCTTGTTGATGGTCTCCGGCGCCTTGACCAAGGCGTCGTTCACGGCGGCGACCAGACCGCTTACGGGGCTGAAGACATCGCTGGCGGCCTTGACGGATTCGATCACGCCCATGGTTTTCATGCACTCCACCGTCGCGCCCGCCTTGGGCAGTTCAACGAAGACGATGTCGCCCAACTGGCCCTGCGCATGATCGCTTATGCCGACCGTGGCCGTGTTGCCCTCGACCTTCACCCACTCGTGTTCCTTGGAGTACTTAAGCTCCGGCAGAACTTTGCTCATCTCTCGTCCCTCGCCCCTCGCCCCTAGCCCCTCGCCCCTGCCTTGTAGAACGGCTTTGCCACAACCACGGCCTCCAGCCTGGAGCCGCGCACTTCAACTTGCAGGGCCGTGCCCAACGCCGCGGCCGGCGCTTCAACCAGCCCCAGGGCAATCGCGCAGCCGACCGTCGGCCCAAAGGTGCCGCTGGTCACTGCGCCGACCCGTTGGGCGTCCTTGAAGAGCGGCGCCCCCGCGCGGGCCGGCTGGCGCCCGGCGAGTTTCAACGCCGCCAAACGCCGCGGCACTCCCTGCGCCTTTTGCTGCCGCAGGGCCTCGACGCCCAGAAAGTCCTTTTCCAGGGAAACAGCCCATTCCAGGTCCGCTTCCAAGGGTGTGATCTCAGTGGACAACTCATGCCCATACAGCGGCAGGCACGACTCCAGGCGCAACGTATCGCGCGCGCCCAGGCCGCAGGGCAGCAGCCCCAGCGGCGCGCCGGCTTCCATGAGCGCGTCCCAGACGCGCTGCGCGTCCGGCTTGGGGCAGAAGATTTCCACGCCCTGCGGCTCGCCGGTGTAACCGCTGCGCGAAACCTGGCAGGGCACGCCGGCCACCGTGCCGGCCATGATGCGGAAGCGTTTCAGTTTTTGGAACGGAGCGGCGGAGAGCTTGGCCAGGATTTCGAAAGTCTTCGGCCCTTGCAGGTCGAGCTTGTACCGTTCAGGCAGCAAGTTGGTTATGGCCGCGTTCTTGGCGTTTGCGCTTATGTGCGCCGTATCGCTTTCAAACGTGCCTGCGTTCGTCACCACGAAATACTTCTCCGCGGCGAGCTTGAAAATGATGAGGTCGTCCAGCACCGTGCCGCGCGCGCTGGTCAAGAGCGCGTAGCGGCCCTGGCCGTCCGCCAGGGTCGCCAGGTCGCGGCTGACCAGGCGCTGCAAGCTCTCCAGCGCGCCCGGCCCTTCCACGTGCAACTGTCCCATGTGGGCCGTGTCGAAAAGCCCGGCCGCCGTGCGCGTGGCCGCGTGCTCGCGCAAGATGTGCGTGGGGTACTCCAACGGCATGTCCCAGCCGCCAAAGTCAATGACTTTGGCGCCGAGTGCCAGGTGGGTGCTGTACAACGCGGTTCGGTTAGCCATGTGTTGCTGTGATATGTGCAGTTTCGGAAGAAATCAACAATCGAAAATCGAAAATCACAAATAGAAAATCCATTATTCTGCCAGCGTCCCGTCGAAGCGATACGTCCCCCCGGCCTTCGTCTTGGTTTCGATTGTCTTCTCCCCATAGCGCAAGCGGAGCGGCTGACCGAGTTTTGAGCGCACGACGGCCTGCGTCAGTTTCCCGTCCTTCCACGCGGTGTCCACTTC
>JBEKKG010000767.1:0-4068 GCA_050010835.1 Planctomycetota bacterium | reverse complement strand
TCAGCAAATGTACCGCGGGCGTCCCGCCCGCCCGTGGCAGGCCGGCAGGGCGCGAGGACGAAGGCGGGCGGGACGCCCGCGGTACGCTCTGGGCCACGCATTTACTGACATGCACCCCAAGCGGTCCTGGGGGCCGGTTGTATGTTGAATCCGCAGGCCCAATGCGCTAAAAGGACCGGCAAAGGACGCCGGCCGCCCATGAATTCCCAATCCACAACACTCCCCGCGCTTCAAAGCGTGCTGCTTATCCTGGCGGTTCTTTCTGCTGGCGCAAGCGCCGAAGACAAGCAGGCCCCAGTTGAGGAGGTCTCCATTTTCCGCAAGGATGCCCGCATTCTCTTTCAGGGGGATTCCATCACCGACGGCAATCGCGGCCGCAGCGCGGACCCCAACCACATCCTGGGCCACGGGTATGCGTTCATAATCGCCGCGAAGTACGGAGCGGTCTTGGCGGAGCGCAATCTGACGTTCATGAACCGCGGCGTCAGCGGAAACAAGGTGGCGGACCTGGAGAAGCGCTGGAAGAGTGACACGCTGGACCTCAAGCCCGACGTGCTCAGCATCCTCATCGGCGTGAATGACGTCAGCGCGAACGTTCCAGTCGAACAATACGAGCAAGTCTACGACAAGTTGCTCGCCGACACGCAGGCGGCCAATCCGGACGTGCGCCTCGTCTTGTGTGAACCTTTCACCCTGGCAGTGGGAAATGTGAAACAGAAGTGGGAGCCCTGGAGCGAGAACGTCAAGCAGAGGCGCGAGATCGTGGCGAAGCTTGCCGAGAAGCACCACGCCGCCTTGGTCTGCTGGCAGAAAGTCTTTGACGACGCCTGCCAGAAAGCCCCGGCCGAGCATTGGATCTGGGATGGCGTGCATCCTACTTATTCCGGCCACCAGTTGATGGCGGACGAATGGGTGCGGGCTGTGAGGGAATTCTGGCCCGCGGGAGGAAAATGACCGGGTTTCCCAACACAGAGGACACAGAGGAATGCAGAGGAGTTTCTGAAGGACGCGAAGATCAAGCTCTACGAGAGCAAGTCCCACATTGACGACTTCCTGGGCTGCATAGCCGAGCGGAAGAAGCCTGTCACCAGCGAGCAGGTCGGCGGCCGTTCCGCTATCTGCTGCCACCTGATGAATCTCGCCTACAAGTACGTAAAAAACATCAAATGGGACCCCGCCCCGTGCGCCTTCGCCGAGAGTACCGGCGGTCCGAAGTGGTTCGTCCTGGATTCGCGAGACCCGTGGAAAAAGGCGTAGGCGGCAACGGCAACTTTTTTCGGCAATCCAAAATCCAAAATCCATCAGATGCCCGGTCGCCAGCGGTATTCCAGCCGCGGCGTGGCACCGTCCAGCAGTTTGTTCAGTTCCACCTGCACGCCGGTGTTGATGTTCAGCTTGCTCTCGGCGCCGGCGCCAAGAAGATCAGCCAGGGTCTCAGGCCGCACATAGCGCACGACCTTCGCGCTGCTGAGGCCCGCCAGAGCTTTCGCTTTCGCGATGGCGTCCTCCAGATACCCCAGCGCATCGGCCAAACCGTTGCCGGCCGCTTGCTGGGCGCTGTAGATGCGACCGTCGGCCAATTTCCTGACGGCGGCGCGAGTCTGCTCCACAGGGCCGCTGAAGTTCGCGTGCCCGTTGCGGCCGTTGGCAACAATGTCCACAAAGCGGTCATAAGCGCTGTCAATCATCCCCTGCAAAATTGCGCGTTCTTCATCCGTCATGGGGCGGGAGAAGGACCCCATGTCCTTGTACCGCCCGCTCTTGACCGGAGCTTCGCGGATGCCGAGTTTCTGCACCAGCAGTTCGCTGGCATCAATGGTGTTCAAGATTACGCCAATCGAGCCGGTGATCGTGGTGGGCGAGGCCACAATCCATTCGGCAGGGGCGCTGACGTAATAGCCGCCGGAAGCGCACAGGTCGCCCATGTGGACGACGACCTTCTTGCCTGCGGCCTGGACCTTGCGCACTTCATTGCAGATAACGTCGCTGGCCGTGACGGTGCCGCCCGGCGAGTTCACCGCAAGAATAACGGCTTTCACGCTGCTATCGCCGGCGGCCTGGCGCAACTGCTGCGTAATCCGCTCGCACATGGACGTACGGCCGCCGAACAGCATGCCGTCGCGCATGGATGAGATAATGCCCTCAACGTCAATGATGACGACTTTATCCTCGCCGCTGCCCTCGACGAGCTTCTCGCTGTAGTGCCGCTCCGTGCCGCTGACCTGCGCTGTGCCAGCAACGACGAAGACCGCGCCAAGGAGCATGAGGTTGGATAGAAGTGAGAGAACCAGAACAATGGACAGCACAATTGCCACCCAGAAACTGGCCGCACGCTTGCGTGGCAGCGGAGGCAGAGAACCGAACCTTGGCGGGGCCGCTGGTGGCGGCGGCTGGGGCGGAAGCGGACTGGCCGGTAGTGGGTCGCTGGGAGGTATTCCAGTCGGTTCAGTCATGGCAGACTCCTTTTCCTCCCCATTATACGAGGTTTCAGTGAAGCGCACGCAACTTTCTTGCTACGACGTGCTATGGGAGGAATGGGAGCAATGGGACTTATGAAACGGATCCCTCGCCCCTCGCCCCTCACCCCTCGCCCCTTTTGTTCCCACCAGTCTGTAGATGGGCCGGCCTTCCTTGAGATACTTGACTTCGTAGTTCGTGCGTCCCAGCGGCGCGTCTTCCCAAGGTCCGGGATGCTCCTGAACTGCGACCACGGCTTGCAGGCGGGGGAGGACCTCACGGTAGTAGTCCAGGTGGTCGGTGGCCAGGAAGAGGACGCCGCCGGGGATGAGCGTGCGCCGCAAGTTGGCGCAGAATTCGCTTGTGAAGAGGCGGCGCTTATGGTGGCGTCGCTTGGGCCAGGGGTCCGGAAAGTAAACGTGATATTCGCGCACGCATTCGTCCGGGAACAAGCGGCTCAGCAGGTATTCCGCTTCCACGCGCGTGACCCGCACGTTCCTCAGGGCGCGCCTGGTGACGCGCTCGCGCAGTACGCGGTAGTATTCGCCGGCACGCTCGACCGCCAGGAAATTTTCCGCTGGGCGCGCTAAAGCCATGCCGATAAGCGTGCGCCCGCCGCCGCAGCCAATCTCGACGATCAGCGGCCCTGGGCGGCCGAAGAGCGCGTTCCAGTCCGCGGGCTCGCCCAGTTCAGGCAACGGCGGTAACTCATATTTGCTCCATTCCGGATTCGGCGGCTGCAAAGCGACCTCTTTCACCACAGAGACACAGAGGCACAGAGAACAGCAGGACTGGGCGGTTCGCACGCCGGAGCAATCCAAAATCCAGAACCCAAAATCTTTTCTCTGTGCCTCTGTGTCTCTGTGGTAGATGTTCTTTACGTTGTCCTGAAACTGGAAGAGAAGTCCAGGGTCTGCGCGGTGCCGGTCTTCTTGAACTTGGAGGTCTTGATCTTCTCCTGCAGCTTGGCCAGGTAGAGGTCCTCGTCAATCGGCAATTCAACCCAAGAGTCCGTCCACGCCGAGAGGAGCATGGCGTTGGAAAGCTCCAGGCTGCGGATGCCCTGTTCGCCCGGGATGATCGGGACGCCGCCCTTGAGGATGGCGTTCACGAAGCCCCTGGTGACGGTGATGTGGTTCCCGCCGGACCCGCCGCTGGGGACTTCGCAGGCCCAGCTTTCCGGCGCGGACCACATGTGGGGGCTCTCCCTGGTAAACTGCGCGACCGAAGTGCGCGTGCGGTGGAACATGATCCTGGTGTTGTCGAAGGCCAGTTTGCCGCGGTCGCCGCTGACTTCAAAGCGGTACGTGCCGGGCGCCTCGCCGGTCGTGGTGACGAACAGGCCCGAGGCGCCGTTGGGGTACTCGACGTAGGCGGTCACGTCGTCCTCAACCTCGATATTATGGTACTTGCCGAAGCCGCAGAAGGCGCGCACGCGCTTGGGCATGCCGCAGACCCACTGCCAGATATCCAGGCTGTGGGGACACTGATTGATGAGCGCGCCGCCGCCCTCGCCGGCCCAGGTCGCACGCCAGGTGCCGGAGTCGTAGTAGCACTGCGAACGGTACCAGTCGGTGCAGAAGAAGACGCTGCGCCGCAGGTCGCCGAGTT
>JBEKKG010000766.1:0-4068 GCA_050010835.1 Planctomycetota bacterium | reverse complement strand
CAATCCGCCCGCCCGTGAGTTCCGCCGCGCGCGTGTAGTCTTCGAGGTAAAAGTCGGTGAACGTGCGGCAGAGAAAGTGGACGCACTCAGGCCGCTCAGCCATGTCGAGGAACATGTCTTCCCAACCGCGGACGAGCGCCGGGCGCTGCCACACGTCGGCGAAACCGTAGAGCAGCGCGTGGCGCCCGTAGAGCGCGCATTGGGCCTTGAGCTGCGAACGGTCCAGGCAATCTGGCGTGGGCCAGGCGAAGGCCTCCAATTCGGCGAGAGTGCGCGGGCCGGACAACGCGCCTTTGACGTCCTCGCGCATGGGCCCCCAGGGCGTCTGCTGATAAACAAAGCGTTCGCCCCAGAAGTTCTGGAACACACCGCCGCCCAGCGCGCACTCCGGCGGCGCGGGCGCGTCGAGATGGCGCACGTCCACGCCGAGCGAGTCCAACAGTGCGTCCTTGTTGGAGTGGCCGGTGTGTGCAAACAAGCGCCGCAGCGCGGGCGGCTCAGCCCAGAAGTCGCGCGGGGTGCGGTCCGGCTGTTGGTGGCTCAAGGCGGCAAGCACGCGCTCTCGGGAAGTCATGGCAGGGCGGGGTGGGGGGGGAGCGGGCTGCATGGGGGTGATAGTGTGGCGGAAGCGGGCAGAAAATCAAGGGGGCAGATGCGGAGAGGGGCATTTCAGTGAAGGGAAATAAGGACAGGCTGCACAACTTTCGGTAGTAGAGTTGAAGTGCCTTCCCGGCACTTCCACTGTGGTCTCAGGACATTTACGCGATCGGAATGGCCCGATCATCAACCTGATCTGCGAATTCCGAATTCTTAAGGGCAGCATCCTCGTTACCGCCGACCCGCCGAACATAACTCTTGATCGCTTTAGAGAAGGTGTCTCGGGCTTCTGGGAATAGCCGCTCGCCGACCTTCTTGACTGCCTCCACGAGTTCCTTAGCGACGCTGGGCGTGCGCTCGTCGCGCTCGTCCCGGGCGGCGTCCTTGCACAGTTTCTCGATTTCCTCTTGTGCTGTCTTGTATACAATTCTCGCCAAGTAATACGTCCCTTTTCGCAAAGAACCTTTTTCCTTCTTCGCGGTTGTCTCCGCGATGCCTTTCCGGCAAACCTCTTCCAAGACACGAGCGGCGAGAATTTGCAAGGCCCGCAGATTGGAGGATTGATCCGGCTCAAAACCTTCCGGCAACTGGCCGGGATCGCGTTCGCCCTCCTCACCCCTGAGGTTGAACGCCCGGTAGTAATCTTCGCCTTGCCGGAAGAATTCCCGCCGACTCAAGGAGTTGCGGAGCTTGGAGCACTTGCCTTCAAAGACCCCGAGGTACGCCATGCCCGCCTGCTCTTTTGAAAACGTCATCCAATGCCCAGGCAAGGTTTCACCTTCCTTGCGCTGGTAAGCAACGCCATAGTCGTGATAGATGCTCTGGAGGGTCGTCTGAATGCTGTCGTTGGAGAGCAGGTCCTCCGGGCGAATGGCGTTCTGTGAGTTCGTTGCGACGATCAACGCGTTCAGGAAATCCTTGTTGTCACGGTCTACCTGGTAGATGCGCAGCATGACATTCGAGTTGCCTTGAAACCGGTCCTTCAACCCTAGTGCATATTTGGCGTGATAGAGCGCGTGTACTGTCTGGCAACCATTGATGATCTGCATGTTGTCGAGCCGGAGACGCACTTTCTTTCCGCGCGGTGGCATGTCTACGTGCACCACATCCGCGGTGATGCTGACCCCGTTGTTCATGAAGCCGAACCAGGCGCTCTGGTTACTCGTCACCGTCTCGATAATGCGGCGATTGACTTCCTTGCCGGTACCAAGGAACAAGCGGACGTTCTTCTCGAAGAGTTCATTGTTGCTGTAGCGGTCCACAAGCCTGGTCAACTGGTTGACGTTGACGAAACCCACAACGACCTGGACGGGCATGCCGTTGGGGTTCACCCCGATGTTATGGTGCAGGATGGAGAGGTTGCCCATATCGTAATTCAGCTCCAGCACCTCTTGCTGGATCGGAATGCGCCCGAAGGCACACAGGTTGTAAATGTCGAGTCCGCCATACGTCTCAAACTTAAACCCATATGCTTGCCGGTCGTGAGCAAACGTGTCGCGAATCTCCTGAATCTTGGCGTCATCTGGTGACACATTCTGCCCATTCACAATGTAGTAGCACTGGATGCTGGTCGTAGCTTTGGGGCTGGCGTCCTGCGCCTTCTTCAAGGCGCCGCGGACCTCCTTGAATGCTTCAAGTGTCTTCTCGTCTTGCAAATCTCCGTGGAGGAACACACGATTCATCCGATCCACGAAGGCGTAGAGTTCCTTGGTGGAAATCCCGCTGCCGTACTTTTCCGAAAACTTGAATTGGAACAATTTCAGTTGAATCTCGTCGCCGACTTCGGCAATCAGGTAGGCGTCCAGCAACTCCTCCGCCTTGCCGGTCATCTTGTGGTCCACGAATTTCAACCGCTCGAACAGCTCATCGTCGTAGAGATATGTAGTCTTCAAGGTTGCCAGATAGCAGAACAAGGTTCGATAGTCTGTCGGGGGTATGCCCCAAGACAAGTTGCGCTCCGCAAGTTGCCGCATCCGTTCTTCAATGAAGGCAATCTGCTCAGGAGACAGTCTTGCCGAGGACGACACGGCTTTCTTCTTAGGCATGATAGAATCCTCGAAAACGCTGCGCTATGTGGCGTTCTTGCAACAGAGCATCGGAAGCTGTTCGCACTCCCCTTCACCCCCTTATGGAATCGTCAGCGTCTCGTTCTCGTTGACTTCCTTGGAGTTCTTGGCCCCGTTGAGTTCGTATTCCACTTTCAGCTTCTTCACGACGCCATTGGCTGGATCGCCGAAGTTATCGTTGGTGGCGTCCACGGACAGGGCGCCGTCCGCGACCATCCCCTGCACCTTGGCTGTCACGTCGTCCTTCGGGCCATCGGGCAGGCCGCCGTAGACGGCCTTCAGGATTTTGAGCTTGCCCCCTGGTTTGGCCGCCCCTGCGCCTGGGGTTGCCTTCTGCGCGGATTTGGGAAATGCCTTCAGCAGGTCCTGGGCCTTCTTCTTGGTGTCGCGGGACTTGGCCTTTTCGAGCACCGTCAGAAACGCTTGCTGGCGCTGTTCGGCGGGCACATCCTTCAGGTCCTTAGTCCCGGCCAGGTTGACGATGGCCGAACAGGCTTCCTCCGCGGTCGCAGGCTCGGCAGCGTAGGCCAGCAACGAGTCCAGTGACTTTGCGTTAGCGACAGTGCCGAGCACCGAGCAAACCAGCTTCTTCTCCTCGGTCCGCTTGGCCAGCGGCATAACGTCGTTGAGCTTCGCGAGGCGCTCGTCATCCTTGAGGTTCTTGGCGCCCTGGAGATACTGCAAATATCCGCGCAGCGCCAGGATTTGATGCTGCTCCTTCTTGCTCGTTTTTGCCAAGGCCAGCAGCGGTTCCATCACGCTGGCATCCTCGGGCCACTTGTTCGGCCAGGTGGAGAGCGTGCGCGCGGCTTCGAGCTGGACGGTCTCATCCGTGTCGTCGAGCGCGGCCTTGACGGCAGCCAGCGCCTCAGGTCCGCCGGCGCAAGCCAGGGCGTGGAGCCCGATCGTGCGCACGGCCGCGTCGCCGTTCTTGGTGAGCGGCACGAGCAGCGGCGTACACGCCGCTCCGCCACGGGACGTGGTTGCCGTCAGCGCTTTTTCGAGGCCGGCGCGTTCATTGGGGTCCTGGGTCTTCTGGAGAATTTTCACCAGGTCGGGCACTTGTTTCTCACCGCCGAGTGCAGCGATGGAAGCCACGGCGGCGCTGCGGATTCCGGCATCGGCGTCTTCGGCGCAGGGCACGAGAGCGCCAACCGCCGCCTCAATCCTGCGCTGGCCGACCAGCTCAATGAGCACCTGGCGCGTCTTGCCGGTGGCCTGCGCGAAACGGGTGGCGATGTCCGCGTCCACGTCCTGGCCCGGCAACTTGTAGAGGGCCCCTTTCGCTGCCTGGGCCAGTTCGTCGTCGTTCTCCAGCGCAATTTTCAGCAGCACGGGCACGCACGTGGCGTTGCCGATGCGGTCCATCACACCCAATGCGGCAAGCACCATTGGCTTGGGGCCG
>JBEKKG010000765.1:0-4069 GCA_050010835.1 Planctomycetota bacterium | reverse complement strand
GGTAATACGCCCCTGACACCGAAGTGTTCCGTATCCGCACCCACGCCACGTGGTTCGTTCCCTCGGGGCTGTTGGCCTTGAGGCACGTCTCGCATTCGCAATGCCGGGCGCTATCCATCGGGAGCAGATTGTAGAGACTCTGCGGGGCAGCCTTGTGGACCTCGATCATCTTCTCCGCCACCCAACGGATAAGCTCCGGGTTGGTCAGACACATCGTTGGAGCGTCCGGCGTGCCGGGCGCCAAGCGCTTCTGCTGTTGGCGGGAATAGCCCCACCATTCCGGGTGGGCTTTCAGGATGCGCGCGGGCACTACAGAGTCCAGGTTGTGCGGATAGCCGTCGAACTTCTCCTTGTACTCATCCTTCAAAGCATAAGTCGAGGTTCGCTGAGGCACTTCCCCGCCTCCAAGAACCAACTGGAAACTGTCCCAACAACTCGTCCAGCGGTTGCGCCACACATACAGGAACTCCTGCCGAATGGGCTGCTTGATCCAGCCCGGCCAGGGCAGAAATCCACCGGCGGGGAAGTTGGCGTAGATGCGCGCGGCTGAGGGAGTCACGCGCAAGGGCAGCATGTCCAGCTTGACGCCGCGGCCCGAGGGAACGTAGTCGCCGTGCGCGTCAGGGTAAAGCCAGCGCACGCCCTGGCGTTCGAGAAACTCCCACGCGCTCCACAGCACCGCGCGGTACGGCCAGGCTTTGAACAGGACCTCCCGCCCTTCCCGCTCCACGTTGACGTTCGCGGGCAGCTTGCCCTCAGCCACGTTCTTGGTCATCTCCTGATATGTGGGCGCCAAGTCCTTCAGGTCGAGAATGCGGTACAGAGTTCCTGGGTAGCCGCCGGCATCCTCCGGCGCGATGACCGGATGCGGCTTGCCGGTGAGTTCCCCAAAATAGTAGCTGAGCTCATCCGCAGCGATAGCCAGCGGCCCGGCTGCACCCTTGGGCAGCACGACGGCGCTGTCCTTTTCGAACGCGGCGGCACCGGTGAAACCGTACACCTCCACTTCGGCCACGTCCCACGCGGTATCGGCGTTCGGCGCCTTGGCCCGAAGCTCAATACGCACGAAGCTCCCCGCCACCGGCCGGAAGCGCAGATCAATCTCGGTGGAGATCGGGTTCCCCGCATTGTATGGCACAGCGAACTCGGCCACCTGGTTCTTCGTCGCCTCTTTACCGCCGACATACGCCACGACCGTCCCCAGCGGCGGCTTCTCCCTGTTCTCGTAGGGGTGCGGCCAGAAGAGCATCTTGGGTTGCGGTCCAATCAACACCACGCGCTGCAGCACGCACGGCTCAGCCAAGTCAATTAGCAGGCCGGCGGGAATATCGCCCAACTCCTCGCGGGAGAGCGTGACGTGCGTTTCAAGCTTGTTATCGGTGAGGCCCGTTAGCGCTTTCCCCGACAGGTCTTGGATTGTCCAGTGCTGCGGATCAAGTTGCGCGCCCTGGACCAGGCCGGCAACGGCAAAGAGCCAGCCGATCATTACTGCCGCAACGGCACATCTTGGCTGCATGGCGAGGCCCTCAATTCCAAGGCAGTCTAGATTGTCAATTTGCAGTTTTCAATTTGCAATTCCGTTGTCGTTGTGGTGCGGAGTACGCAGTGTAGCGCAGGCTTCCAGCCTGCTGTATCGCGGGCTTCCAGCCCGCTAGACCTCCATTGGCTCTCTGGACGTTCACCGCAATGCAAGCGCTGCCGACTGGAAGTCGGCGAAACAGCAGGCTGGAAGCCTGCGCTACAACAGCCCGACTTCGCGCCCCGCAAAAACCGTGGTACAATGCCATCATGTTCCGAACCCTGGCCTGTCTCTTTCTTGCGTGCGCGTGGGCCTTTGGCGCTGACGCCGCGTTCCCTCTCTGGGACGGCCAGGAATCGGTCGCTCATTACGCCGAACGCACGAACCTGCCGCCGGCGAAGACGCTCGACTTGGGCAACGGCGTGAATCTGGAACTGGTGCTGATCCCGGCGGGGAAGTTCATCATGGGGACGCCGAGACCGCAGCCTGTGGATGAGCAGGCGTTCCGCGACAAGGTCTTTGTTGGTAGAGCGGTGCTGGCCGCGGGCGGAGCAATTCTGTTGGTGCTCATTGGCTTCGCCGTCGTGCGGGCTATTCGGGACAAGCGCAGGTTCCAATATTCGTTGCGGCGGTTCATGGCGATGACGTTTGCTGCCGGGCTCTGCCTCCTGGGCGGCATGCATTGGTGGTATTCCACGAAGGCGTTGTCGCAAGCTCAGGCGGAGTACAGCGCGGCATTGGCCCGCTACAAAGTGGCAGGCGAAGATGAGAAGCCTGCGCACCACGTCAGGCTGACGAGGCCGTTCTACATGGCGAAGTTCAAGGTGACCCAGGAACAATATGCGCTAGTGATGGGCGCGAACCCAAGCTGGTTCAAAGGTACCAAGTTGCCCGTCGAAACTGTATCATGGTATAACGCTCAGGACTTCTGCAAGTACGCCAGCTCGAAGACCGGCCAGACAGTGCGTTTGCCCACCGAGGCAGAATGGGAGTTCGCGTGTCGAGCCGGAACAACGACGGCATTCTACACTGGCGATGCTGATAGCGACTTGGGGCGAGCCGCGTGGTACGGTACGAACAGCAGCGGCACAACCCACCCGGTTGGTCTGAAGGAGCCGAACGCCTTCGGTCTCCATGACATGCATGGCAACCTGTGGGAGTGGGTGCAGGACCACTTTACCGAAAAGTACTACTCTGATTCGCCGCCCATTGATCCGAAAGGTCCGGCATCGCCATACGAGGGATGCGCTCGTGTGCTGCGCGGTGGTACCTGGGAACATTCCCCGGACGATTGCCGCGCGGCCCGCCGCGCCGTGGCCAGTTCTGGCGAAAGGAACGTCTATATGGGGTTCCGGTATGCGCTGGACTTTTGACGCTTTGTCCCTTTGGAGAGCGGGGGCTTGCCGCCGCTTTCCAGCCTGTCCGGACAGCCTGGAAAGGCTGCCTCACTTGCCCGTCCAGATTTTTCTGAATTTCCAGTTGACTTAGATGTGCTCACAGTGTAGTATTATGGTGGAGTTAGTTGTGTGGCGGGTTGCCAGCCTGCCTTACTTGGAATCGTTCTTTGATAACCGAATAGTCCTGCGTCACTCTGGAAGCATGGTGGCGACATCAGCAAGGCGAGTCCGCTTCATAAAGGCATATATCCACCAGTAGTAAAAATAGTAAGAGATTTGAGACACTTGATAAAACCCAATGCCAACTGCCAGCGAACGCGCTGTTCTATCAAGCTATATATTCTGGAATAGTAAAAGTAGTAAAAATACCAAGCGATTTTTTTGGCGATTAATGCCAACTGCCCGCGAACTGGGCCGCACCATCAAGGCATATATCCACCAGTAGTAAAAGTAGTAAAAATACCAAGGGGGTTTTTGCGATTGGTAGAGCCCGGTGCCAACTGACCGCTTGCTTACGCGCGCGGCTCGGATCGCGCGCGGCTCGGATCACTTCTTCCCCACGCAGAACAACGTCCTCTGGCCCTTCAGGAACAGGCAGCCATCCGACACGGCCGCCGAGGCCGAGCTTGGTTCGCCAAGGTCGCTCTTGCCAAGCAACTCGAACTTCGGCCCGTCCTGGATAACCCACGATGGCCCGGCGCCCGCGAAGTAGATGCGGCCTTCAGGCGTGGCAATGGGGCTGGGGTTGAAATCGCCGCCAAGCCGCTCGGCCCAGATTTCCTTCCCCGTCGCCAGATCCCAACAGCGCAAGGTGGCCGACACGCGGTAGATGCGCTCGCCCACGATCAAGGGCGAACCGAAGCCGTTGATGCCCGCGGCGGTCTTCCACTTGAGATGCGTCTTGGTCACGTCGCCCGTGCCCGAAGCGTCCACGCAGATACCCACGTTGCCGCGGCCTTCATCCGCGTAGACCAGGCCGCGGGCGAAAGCCGGCGTGGGCACGTCGCCCACGTGGGCGCACGACCAGAGCACCACGCCATTCTCCGGGTCCACGCCCTGCAACTGAGTGTGGGCACTGACCAGGAGCTGCGGCTTGCCGTTCACGTCCACCAGCAGCGGCGTGGTGTGGCTGAAAATCATGTCGGGCCGCTTG
>JBEKKG010000764.1:0-4071 GCA_050010835.1 Planctomycetota bacterium | reverse complement strand
CCGACAAGCTCCCCAACAGCCTTGAGGTTGAAGTCAAAGCGGCCACCGGCGCACAACGCTTGCGCGTGATCAATGACGGTTACTGGGGCATCCCGGTGAAGCCCCAGACCGCCTATCACGCGTCGTTTTATGTCCGGGGCGACGTTCCGGCCAAGAACCGGAAGACCGGTAAAGAAGAGGGGACGAAGTTCGATGGGCCGCTGACCGTGAGTTTGGAGAATGCCGACGGCTCCGCTGTTTATGCCCGCGCCGAGACGCCCGCCGTCAACTGTCATTGGCAGAAGTTCGATCTCACGCTCACCACCGGCCCGGAAGTCAAGCCGGCGGCCGACGGGCGGTTCGTGATTTCCGCGGGCAGCACGGGCAAGTTCTGGCTCAGCCTCGTTTCGTTGTTTCCGCCGACATATCACGGCCGCCCCAACGGCCTGCGGGTTGACATCATGGAAAAGCTGGCCGCCATGAAGCCGAAATTCATCCGGTTCCCCGGTGGGAATTATGTGGAAGGCAACACCCTGTGGGAACGCTTTGACTGGAAAGCCACTTTGGGACCGCTGCCTTTCCGCGCCGGGCACCCCAGTTGCTGGAACTATCGCTCCACCGACGGCATGGGGTTGCTCGAATTTATGGGCTGGTGCGAGGACCTTGGCGCGCAGCCGGTGCTCGCGGTGTTTGCAGGCTATGCGCTCAAGCAGCAATGCGTGGAACCGGGTCCGCTCCTGGAACCGTACGTGCAGGAGGCCCTCGAAGAGATCGAATTCCTGACCGGTGACGCCCAGACGGCCTATTGGGGCGCGCAACGCGCCAAGTGCGGCCATGCGGAGCCGTTCAAGCTCACATACGTGGAAATCGGCAACGAAGACTACTTCGACAAGTCGGGCAACTACGACGCCCGCTACGCGCAGTTCCATGACGCCATCAAGGCGAAGTATCCGCAACTCCAACTTATCGCCACCAGCCGCGAGGTGAAGACGCGCACGCCCGATCTCTACGACGACCACTACTACCGCAATGCCGAGGCGTTCTACAAGGATCTGCAGCACTACGATAAAATGGAACGCGACGGGCCGAAGGTCTTCGTGGGGGAATGGGCCACGCGCGAGGGCGATCCGACGCCGAACTTCAACGGCGCCCTCGGCGATGCCGCTTGGATGACGAGCATGGAACGCAATTCCGACCTGATCGTCATGCACTGCTATGCGCCGTTGTTCGTCAACGTCAACCCCGGCGGCATGCAATGGAAAACCGACCTCATCGGCTACAACAACCTGGAAAGCTACGGTTCGCCCGCGTACTATGCCCAAGTGATGTTCGCCAATCACATTGGCAACGTCACGCCCAAGTCTGTTCTCAAGGCTGAGGCCGGCGTGTTCCTGCCCTATTCAGTCACCCGCCAGACCGAAACCGGCAAGGTCTTTCTGAAGGTCGTGAATCCCGGCGCGGCCGCCCAGGCAGTGAACATCGAGCTAAAGGGCGCGGCGAACATTCACGGCGAAGGCCAAGCCGTCACCTTGCGGGCAGGCGGCCCCACCGACACCAATGCGCTCACCGAACCGGCCAAGATCATCCCGCTAACCGCGCCACTCAAGAATGTCGCTTCCAGTTTCAGCTACACGTTTCCGGCCTGGTCAATCACGGTCCTGGAACTGACAGCGCAGTGACGCCCGCACCGCTTGCCCCCATTTCCCACCATTCATTCAACGCAGAGGAGGCAGAGTGCGCAGAGGAAAAAACATTGGAAACAACTGTAAATCCTCTCCTGCGAATCTCTCTGCGTATGCCGTGGTCCACAGAATGGCCCACAGGGCGTCTTTCGGGAAAACAAGGGGAAGGGGAGACAGGGAACGCCAGGCCGTCACTTCGGCGCGCCGATGCAGAAGAGCGTGCTGAAGGTGCGCAGGAATATCTGCCCCTGGCTGATGGCGGGCGGGGCGTAGGTCTTCTCGCCGATCGGATTCTTCGCGGCCAGTTCGAACTTCGGGCCGGGTTTGAGCACAGTCGTCACGCCGTCGTCATTGATGAAATACACGAGGCCGTTCGCGGTGACGGGAGAAGCGTGATGCGTCCCGACGCCTTCCTGCTTCCACAACGTATTGCCTGTGGCGGCGTCGTAACACACCAGCGACTTCGGTTCCCACGATGCGGTGAAAACATAATCGCCGGCCGCGACCGGCGACGGCACGTAGGGCGCGCCGTCCTTCGTCTTCCAGACCACCTTGCTCGCCGTGACATTGCCCTGGCCGTCAGGCTTGACAGCCATGAGGATGCGGGCGGGCCAACTGCTTGCCACCAGCACCGCATCGGCCTTGGCCAGGTAGATGGGCGAGGGCACGTACTCCTTCGAAGGGCCGTCCGCGCTCCACAGTTCCTTGCCGTCCTGGGGGTCATAGCTCGTGACCACGCTGTTTCCTGGAACAATCATCTGCGTGCGGCCGGCCATCTCTTTAACGAATGGCACACAGAAGCTCATCACGGGTTTCTTGGATTCGACGCACCACACGGTCTTGCCGTCCGCGCGGCTTAGGGCCGCGACGAAGCCGAGGCTATTGCCGCAGCAGGCCAGCAGGACCTTGTCGTCCCACAACACGGGACTGTGGCAGAAGCCGTGCGGACTGTCGTAGCGGCCCGGCCTGGAGATCCATTTCTGTTCGCCGGCCAGATCGTATGCCGCCACGACAACCGTGTTCTTTTCAAGAAACGTGACGTACACCTTTTCGCCGTCGGTGGCCGGCGTGCTGGAAGCGTAGCTGTTCTCCGGTTGCTTGCTTTCCAGCGGTGCGTTGATGACGGTCTTCTGCCAGAGCGTCCGGCCGGTCTTGCGGTCGAGGCACAGCAAAACGCGGTCTTTCGCGGCGGGGATGGCGGTGGTGAGGAAGACGCGGTCTTCCCAGACAATTGGCGACGAATGGCCGGCGCCCGGGATGGGCGTCTTCCAGACGATGTTGTCCACGGCGCTCCACGTTGTCGGCACATTGGTCTCAAGACTGGTGCCGTCGCCGCGCGGCCCGCGCCACCCCGGCCAGTTTTCCGCGCGAACTCGAGATGGCGCGATTGCAGCCATCATGGCGAGAACCGCCAGCCACCTGCTCACTTGTCCCATGCCCTGCTCCCCCTGGTTCTTCGCGGCCATTCGGGAAGACGCCCTATTCCATACACTGCTGTGGCGCCAGAATCCCACGAAACGCCCTTGCCGGCTAGGACCACAAGGGCGATACTGTGCGGCGCTATCCAAAGGGCGGGGAACATGGACGACAACGCATCCCAGAGCGAGGCTGCACTCAAACTGCGGCGCCGCGTGGCCGTCGAACTGCTGTTATTCCTTGTCGGAAGCGCCCTTTACCTTGGTCTTTGGTCTGACAGGCCGCGTTATGCCGACATGACATTCGGCCTTGGCGGGATGAGCCTGATTCTCCTCCTGGCGTGGCGGACACACGAGCAAATCTGGGGTGTGGCCCTGCCCGAGCCGCGCCGCCGTCTCAGGGAAAGCTGCCGGGCGATGCTCTTCGCGACCGCTCCAGTGGCCGCGATCTTTGCAGCCGTGGCATTGATTGCCCAGCGCCACGAGCCAGGCGCCGGGGCGTTGCACCGGCTCTTTCGGCCAACGTTCTTCCTTACCCTTGGCTTTTACTTCGTATACGCCTGGTTGCAGCAGGCGCTCTTTCAGTACTATCTCCTCGGTCGTCTCCGCGTGCTCATGCCCCGTGCTGCCCCCTGGCGGCTCGCCTTGTTGAACGGTACGCTCTATGGGCTGATGCACCTCTGCACTCAGCCCGACGTAACGCTGGTTCTATTGACCATTGGGGGCGGCGTAGTCTGGACGCTGGCCTACTGCCGCTGGCGCTGTCTGCTGCCGCTCGCGCTTTCGCACATGCTCCTCGGCGCTACGTATTTCCACTGGGTGCGCGACAGTGACGAGATGGCCAAAATGCTCGCCGCGTTCTCCGGGTGAAATCGGGGGAGGGTGCATGTCAGTAAATGCGTGGCCCAGAGCGTACCGCGGGCGTCCCGCCCGCCTTCGTCCTCGCGCCCTGCCGGCCTGCCACGGGCGGGCGGGACGCCCGCGGTACATTTGCT
>JBEKKG010000763.1:0-6398 GCA_050010835.1 Planctomycetota bacterium | reverse complement strand
GGTAGGACAGCCTTTCCAGGCTGTCCGGACAGCCTGGAAAGGCTGTCCTACCTCCACCACTGGCCTCTTACTTCACCGGCTTCATGTTGATTGCAGCCAGGTTGATAGCCTTCCACGTCTTGGCGTCTTTGGGACGGACTTTGACAAGCTGCTCGCCGGCTTCCTTGATCTCGATTTTGCCGAGTTCCACGGCGCGGAAATCGCCCCAGCCGCCGGTCTGCGTGGCCTTGCCGCTGAGCTGCTGGCCGGCGATCTCAACCACGAATTCGGATTCAGGGTTGGTCGTGGCGCAACTGGCGCTCACTTGCCAGGCGCCAGGTTCCGCGAACTTCACCTTCCACGACACCCAGTCGTCCCCGCGGTCCCAGAAACCGATGTTCGGGGTGTTGCCTTGTTGTTCCGTCTTGACCTGTTCGCCGTGCATTTCCGCGGCGTCCGGCAGCAGCGTCAGATTGCCCTTGGCATCCGGGCGGACCGGCTCGACGGCTTGCAGGACCTCGATGGGCTTAAGTTCCGTGCCGGTGATTTTCAGCGCACAGGTGTATTCGCTAGGTTTCTCGGCAGGGAGCGTCACGAGTAGAGCGTCGGCGGTCTGCTTCCATTCGAGCTTGGTATTGGGGCCGAGCAGATTCACGGCGGTGATGTTGTTGACGTTCTGGCCGGCGGGCTTGGCCAGGGAGCGGATGGCGAGTTGGTTGTCGGCCGGCCAGCCGAGCGCGACGGCATAAAGCGTGCGGCCCTTGGTGGTGAAGCGAATGTCTTTGCTGCTATAGGCGAAGTCCTCCGTGAAATGGCCGCCCTTGAACTTGACGGCTCCTTCACCAAAAACCAGCCACGGCCGCGTGCCATAGATGGCTTCGCCGGTGACGGTGTTCCAGGCCGCCAACTGCTCCAGCATAACCTCCACCTCGGGGTCCAGAGAACCGTCCGGGCGCTGCACCACGTTCAGCAGCAGGTTGCCGTTCTTGCTGACCACATCCACCAGCGTATGGATCACCCACTTAGCCGAGCGATACATTGTGCCCGTGTCCTTGGCCTTCCAGTTCTTGTTGTAGTACCAATCGCCGATGCTTGTGTCGGTCTGCCAGGGGTCTGGGTTGATCCTGGGCATCACGCCGCGTTCGAGGTCCTCGATCCAGCGGCCCTCGGATTTCTGCTTGCAGGTATAGACGGCCTCGAGCTTGCCGCGGCGATTCAGATCGGTGTTGTACAAATGAGCGATCATGCTCCGCCCCGCCTCGTTGCCGAAGGGCACGCCGCCGTCCGTGTAGAGCAGGTCGAGCTTATAGTTGTCAATGAGGTCCGCGAGGCGCTTGTACCACTCCTGGTGCCACTCGGGGTTCTTGCTGTACCAGTCTTTGTCTTTCGGATCGGCCGGCGGATGGTACAAGTCCGCGTACTTGGGGTCGGCGCCGTCGTAAGGCACGCCGGCCTTCGGCCCGGCCTTGTCCGCGCGGTGGCTGCTCTGGAACCAGGTAAAGCTGGCGCCCATGTGTTCCGAGACGCCGAAGCGCAGGCCGTTCTTCTCTGCCGCCTTCTTCCAGTCGCCGACCACGTCGCGCTGCGGGCCCATGTTGACGGCGTTCCACTTGTGGAACTTGGAGTTCCAGAGGTCGAAGTTGTCGTGGTGGCAGGCCATGCTGACGAAGTAGCGCGCCCCGGCCTTCTTATACAGGCCCATCAGCCGTTCGGGGTCCCATTTCTCCGCTTTCCACAAGGGGATGATGTCCTTGTAACCCTGCTCGGAGGGATGCCCGTAGTTGGCGAGATGGTGCTTGTAATGGCCGTTGCCTTCCTCGTACATGCCGCGCGCGTACCAGTCGCCGTCCATAGGCACGGCCTGTGGTCCCCAGTGCGCCCAGATGCCGAACTTGGCGTCGCGGAACCAGTCGGGGCACTTGTACTGCTTCAGCGATTCCATGTCGGGCTTGAATGGCTCCTCGGCAATCGGGACGGAGCCCGTCTCGGTCTTGAGGCAGGCAGTCAGCGTGAACGCCAGAGCGGCCGCGCAGGGTACGTTGATCTTCGCCATGTGGTTCAGTCCTTTCTGATCCTAAGCTTAACAGGGCGTCAGTCTATCGGGATGGTCCGCCTCGCGCAAGACCGCAAAGCGGGCAAGACGCGCGTCAACAGGTCAATGAGTTTCGAGTTTCTATTCTGGGGAGCGGCCCAACAAACCTGGTCCCGGATGTCCAATCCGGCGCGCAATTGTGTCCAGGTACATTGCGCTCGGGTATCCCAGCTCCGCCCGTACGAGCTTTCTGATCTGCCCATATTTTCTGATGGGATACACTTTCAGAAGCTCCTCGACATCCCGTTCGTCTTTGGACTCGTGCGTGACCAGCTTCATCGCGGCCAGATACGGGAGTGGCACCACAGGGACACTGTGCGAACCGATCTTTACCCGGCGGCGGCTGGCCCTGGCGGCACGCACGGCATTGGAAAAAAGTTCGGCCAATTCCGGGTGCCGGTCAATAAGGTCCACTGCAATTCCTCGTCTAGCCAGTCCGCAGCCGCCAATAGAGAGCAGGTGCGCCTTCAGGCCGCGTGCCTTGGCCGCCTGCATGAGCGCAGGACGATGCCCATAGGGCACGGCCAAGTCGGCGTCCTTCGTCAGCCTTTGTGCTTTCAGGGGCACATAAGACCAGACCGCCAGCGCCCCGATAAGAGCATAGGGGACGTGCGCCTCCTCCGCGACCGCGGCGCCAACCGCGGCCGATTGTATGGGGTCGGCGCGCAGCAGGCCCGAGGTCTGCATTCGCTTTTCCGGACTGACCATTCCCACAATGCTCCTCATTGATCGTTGAAAAGCGGCCTTTCCTGCCACCGGATGGCCTCCTCATGGATGACCTCATAGAGCGCCGCAAGGAACTCAGGCGAGAGGCCTTTGCGCGTCCCCTGTGCCACGCGGGTGGCCATGACCTCGCGCCAACGCTCGGGCTGCAGCGTGGACACCTCGGTGCGCCGCTTGCATTCCGCCATAGCCTGGACAATATCCATGCGCTTGCGCAGCAGGTCTATGATCTTCTCGTCCACCTCGTCAATCTGCCGCCGCAGTTGTTCCATACGGGTCTGATACTGCTGGTCCGGGCTCAACTCCGTTCTGACTCTCAGCCGGCCCAGCATGCTCCTGAACTGCTCCGGCGTCAGTTGCTGCTGGGCGTCGCTGAGGGCCTGCGTCGGGTTGGCATGCACCTCGACCATCAGCCCGTCGTAAAGCAGGTCCAGGGCTTCCTGGGAAACCGGGAAGATCATGTCGGCGCGGCCGGACATGTGGCTGGGATCGCAGATGACCGGCACGGCAGGGAGGCGGCGCTTGAGTTCGATTGGGATGCGCCACAACGGGGGGTTCCGGTATTGCTCGGTCTCGGCGACAGCGAAGCCCCGGTGGATCACGGCGAGCTTCCGCAGGCCCGCATTGTAGAGGCGTTCGAGTGCTCCGATCCACAGGCCCAGGTCCGGCGAGACCGGATTCTTGACCAGGACCGGCAGGGCGGCGCTACGCAGGCTCTCCGCCAGAGCTTGGACGGCAAACGGATTGGTGGTGGTCCGGGCGCCGATCCACAGGACATCTATCTTGTGCTCCAGACAGGCCTGCACGTGCGCGGGATCAGCCACCTCGACACCGACCGCGAAGCCGGTCTCGTCCCGGACACGCCGCAGCCAGGAGAGGGCCTCGACGCCGTGGCCTTCGAATGTGCCGGGGCGCGTTCTCGGCTTCCAGATGCCGGCGCGGAAGAACGTCAACGGGCAGCCCTGCAAGCCCTTGGCCGCAGCCAACAGTTGCTGCGGAGATTCCGCACTGCAAGGTCCCGCGCAGAGGAAGAAGTTCTCAATGCGCAACCCCCATTGCCTGAGAGGCACCAGATCGGACATTGGGCTGTTGTTCATGCAAGTCTCCTGAATCTCCGTTCCTACAGTTACCGCATGGGAACGGCAGTATCAAGGGGCGGATACTCAGTAAATGCGTGGCCCAGAGCGTACCGCGGGCGTCCCGCCCGCCTTCGTCCTCGCGCCCTGCCAGCCTGCCACGAGCGGGCGGGACGCCCGCGGTACATTTGCTGACATGCACCCGCCCAGCCGCGGTCCCAAGCCCAATCAGGCAGGCGATTTCCGGGTTCGCGGTGTATTGTTTATTTGGGAGTTGGACGAAAGGCCGCAACGGATTCAACCGCATCTGGCGCCCCTGACCTTGGAGAGACCATGAAAACACAACGAACGACGACACGTAAACCGGCTGCGGCCAGCACGCGCCGCGATTTTCTGAAAAGCTCCGCCGCCGCGCTGGCCGGGACGCTGGCGGCGAGTGCCTGGCAGGCGCCTTACGTCCTGGCGGATTCCGAACCGAACGCGAAGCTGGGCGTGGCCGTCATCGGCGGGGGCGGCATGGGCGGCTACAGCGTGGGGCAAGCGCAGAACGAGCGGTTCGTGGCCCTCGTGGACGTGGACGACGGCACCGTCGCCAAGGTCCTCGCCGACCTCAAGAAGAACAACAAACCCGAACCCAAGGTCTACTACGATTACCGCAAGATGCTCGACGAGTGCCAAAAGGACATAGACGTGGTGCTCATCGCCACGCCCGACCACAACCACGCGCCCGCGGCAATCCGCGCGATCAACCTGGGCAAGCACTGCTTCAACCAGAAACCTATGGCCTACAACATCTCCGAATGCTATGCCTTGGCGCGCGCCGCCAAGGAGAAGAAGGCGCTCACCCAGATGGGCAACCAGCGGCATTGCCAGGAACCGGTCCGGCGCCTCTGCGAGTACATCTGGGGCGGAGCGGTCGGGAACGTCCTGGAGTCGCACACGATCCTGGGCCGCAACTTCGGCGGCAGCGGCGGCCGGCCGCCCTCCAAGCCCGTCCCCAAGAACCTGCACTGGGACGAATGGCTGGGCCCCGCGCCGTTCCGCGATTACCACGACGGCCTGCACACGTTCAGTTGGCGTTCCTGGCGCGACTTCGGCACGGGCACGGTCGGCGACATGGCTTGCCACCACCTCGACTTCCCCTTCTGGGCGCTCAAGCTGGGCGAGGCCAAGAAGTTCACCATCGAATGCCTCAATACGAAAGGCGGCAGCGCCGAAATGTACCCCCAGGACAACATCGTGTGCTGGGAAGTCCCCGCGCGCGGCGACATGCCGCCCGTCAAGGTCTATGCCTACGATCACGATAAACTCCAGTCGGACATGATGAAGGAGACCGCCAAGAAGTACGGCCGCAACCTTAACGAGTTCACGCTCTTCGTCGGCGACAAGGGGTTGATCGGCAGCGATGCGCACATTATCCCCGAGGAGAAACACAAGGAGTTCAAGGCCCCGGACAAGACCGTGCCGCGACCCAAGGCCGGCGGGCCTATCGAGGACCTGTTTGCCTGCATCAAGAACGGCGGCACACCGTGCTCGAACTTCATTGACGCCGCCGCCCCGCTGACGGCTTTCGCGCTCAGCTCGCACCTCGCCATGTTTGCAGGCGTCGGCAAGAAGCTGGAGTGGGACGTCGAGAAGATGGAATGCACGAACCTGCCCGAGGTCAATAAGTACCTGCGGCGCGAATACCGCAAGGGCTGGGAGGTGTGACGATTTTGGATTTGCGATTTGCGATTTTCGATTGAACCGCCGGGCGTTCTAAAATCGAAAATCGAAAATCTAAAATTCATTCTCTGTGCCTACTCCTCCTTCGGCTTGTCGGGCCAGGTTTCGTACCAGCGCTTGATTCTGCTCACGGCCTCTTTGCGCGCTTTCTCATCGCCGAAGCACTTCGTTTCGAGGCCTTGCAGCGGCTCGTTGCCGTTTATCGTAACCATGTTGCCGCCGGGCAGATCCTGCATGCCGTAGTCGCTGGGTTTTTGCTGCGTCAGGGCCAGCACCGCGCTCAAGGCCACGTCGCCGGCTGTTATCTTGCTGGGGTCGCCCGCTGACACATCCTGGCCGTTGACTCTCACCACCTGGTTGACCACGACACGTCCCATGATCAGCCCGCCCCCAATGTTGAGCGTCTGCCCTCCAGGCAGCTCGGCGGCCTTCCGTTCGTCCTCCACGAAACGCATGAGTTTCGGCACTGCCGCGGCGGCCTGCCCCGTCTGGCCCAGCGCGCTGAGATAATCGCAGACCGAGCCGCCGGTGGGGTTGTCGAGTTGGGACAAGAGAAAGCGCGCCGCTGCCGGGTGCTTGAGCTTGCCCAGGGCCTGAATCGCCAATCTGGAAACCGGCCGCATCTCCGGGATCTCGGCGCCCGGCAGGCCGACAATGGAAAAGCGGTGCCCCATGTTCCGCAGAGAATCCACTTCGGCCTCTCCGCTGCCGGCGGGGCGCAGGGCCAGCGTCTTGAGCCGTTCCAGTCCTTCGAGGAGGCCCACGTCGCCCAGGGCCTTGACCGCCTTCTTGCGCACCTGCTC